>JAEUVW010000323.1 GCA_016786525.1 Chitinophagaceae bacterium | reverse complement strand
CCATGGCCCGGTACATTGGTTTTGTACATCCCGAAGACCGGGATATACTCGTGGAATGGACTGCCAAAGTCAAAACAACGCAAAACCATGCTACTGCATTTTACCGTATCGTCCACAAAGACGGCAGCATCCGCTACTTTAATTCTATAGGCAAAATCCTGAACGACAAGAAAGGCAGGCAATTGCTGATCGGCATCAACACGGATATCACGGAGCAATACAAGCGCAGCCTGTCTCTTGAAGAACGGAATAAAGACCTGGAACAGACAAACAGCGAGCTGGCCTCTTTCAACTATGTAGCCAGCCACGATCTGCAGGAACCCCTGCGTATTATCCAGATCTTTATCTCCCGTATTTACGAGAAGGAGGCCGACACCCTCACCGCAACGGGCAAAGAATACTTCCAGCGCATACAGGCCTCTGCCAACAGGATGCAGATACTGATCAACGATCTCTTGCTGTTCTCGCGTACCAATAAAGTCGAAAAAGTATTTGAATATGCAGACCTCAACGCCCTGCTGCAAAATGCAGAAATAGTGCTGGCCCCGGTCATCGAGGAAAAAAAGGCTGAGATCCGCTGTGAGCATCTTCCTGACCTCAAAGTGATCCCGTTCCAGATCGAGCAGCTTTTCATCAACCTGCTCAGCAATTCGTTGAAATATACCCGCCCGGGTGTACCGCCTGTCATCACTGTCAGCTACCAAACCCTTGCGGCCAAAGACGTTCCGGGGGGCAAGGCGGATCCCTTAAAGAACTTTGCCTGCATCACCTTTACGGACAACGGACTGGGATTTGAGCAGCAGTTTGCAGAAAATATTTTTGTGCTGTTCAAACGCCTGCACCAGAAAAACGAATACCCGGGCACCGGTATCGGCCTCTCTATCTGCCGCAAGATTGCAGAGAACCATTCGGGCTTTATCACTGCCACCGGCAAACCGGGAGAAGGGGCTACCTTTTCTCTATTCCTCCCTGTTTAATCATATTATAAAGATGGAAATTATATAATGTTGGGGTAACATTGTATAACTATCGCCAGGCTGGCCACGCTGATCTTTGTACCGATAATTTCATCATAAAATCGGACAAAATGAAAAAGCACCTGATCCAATCAAAAATCCTTCGTTACTCAGTTTTTCTCATCACAATCGTTCCTTTTGCGGCTTGCTCCGGCGGCGCATCACAATCGTCTGACGCAAAAGAAGCAGCCAATGAATACAACGAAAAAAAGTTTGACGACGAAAACACAAAAATGGATGCCCAATTCCTGATTGCAGCAGCCGAGATCAACCTTGAAGAGATAAAACTGGGTCAGCTGGCCCGGCAAAACGGAGGATCGGCCTCTGTAAAAGAAATGGGCCGAATGATGGAAGAAGCCCATAAACAAAGCTACAATGAGCTCACGGTGCTGGCGCAGAATAAAATTGTAACTATCCCTACCGAAATGAATGCCAACGGAATCGCTTTTTATGAAAAAATGAAAGAAAAAAGCGGTAGCGCATTCGACAAAGAGTATACCGAGATCATGGTCCGCGACCATGAAAAGGCAATTGAACTCTTTGAATCTGCAGCCAACAGCTCCCGCGACCCGGATGTAAAACAATTTGCCGGCAAAACACTGCCTGTATTGCAAAGCCACCTGAATACCGCTACGGCAAATCACAAATTGTAAGAAAAAGGTCCAGGCCTGCGTAACCCAAAAAACAACAGTAAAATGAACACGAAGAAATCGATCCAGGTCATCAATACATTGATTGAGATCAACAATGACCGCATAGAAGGATATCAGACCGCCTCCGCCGAAACGACTGACAATGCCCTGCTGTCCCTGTTCCATCATTTCATCAGCTCCAGCAATCAATGCAGGGAAGAACTGGCGGCCGAAGTAACACAACTCGGAGGAATAGTGGAAGCAGGCACCAGCCAGGACGGCAAATTTTTCAGGCCCTGGGCAGAACTCAGGGCAGCCTTAAACAACAACGACCGCAAATCCGTACTGAAAGCCTGCGAATACGGAGAGGATAAAGTGTTGGACGGCTACAACAATATACTGACCAACGACGTGGACTTCCTCACTATTGAGCAGCATAAAATGATCTACAAACAATACGTACTGCTCAAGTCCGCACACGACCAGATCAGGTCGGTACGCGACATGGAGTTGACGTACTAAAGCTTTTATTTTTTTGTACAGTGCAATAGCGGGAGGGCAGGGAAACGCTCTTCCGCTATTCTTTTCAAATCAACAATCTATGACACAAGCCAACAAACTACCCGGGGCGCTTAAAATAATCATTGCTGTGCTGATCTGCGAGGCTAGCGGCATCATCAGCGGCCTTATAGCGAATGCAGGCCGCAATCCCTGGTTTGATACCATCAGCAAGCCATCGTGGAATCCACCGTCTGCCCTCTTTGCACCGGTATGGACATTGCTTTACCTGCTGATGGGTATAGCCCTGGGCCTGGTATGGAAAAGCAACGCGCCGCAGCAGCAAAAGCAGGCTGCAATGCAATGGTTTGCCCTGCAACTCTTTTTTAATTTCTGGTGGTCCATTATTTTCTTCCGCTTTCATGCTACCGGCCTGGCCTTTGCTGAAATCCTGGTATTGTGGCTCCTGATACTGCTGACCATTTTCCGCTTCGCAGCGATATCCAAAACGGCATCCTGGCTGCTTGTACCCTATATTTCCTGGGTGTCCTTTGCATCGGTACTCAGCTATACTATATGGCGGCTCAATGCCTGAAAGCATTGCTGCGCCTGAGGTGTAAATAATATAATTCAGTAAGAGGAATCGTGTAACGGCCATGCATCCCGATCGTTTCATCTTTGTGTTGTAAAATGAAACAGTAAGCAGACTGGTTCAAATGCTCATCCAAAAACTACTGAAAATGAAAAAGCCAATTCAACTCATCGCAATACTGCTGAGCCTTATACTTTCCTCCGTTGCCCGGGCACAGGAAACAGCAGACCGCTTATTGCCCCGCATCGGTATCAAGGGCGGCCTGAACTATTCCAATTTTTTCATCAATGATATTGACGACAAAAATTCACTACTGGGTTTCAATGCCGGTTTATTTGCCAAATGTCCCATTACACGTTTTATTGCCATACAGCCGGAGCTGTACTACACCACCAAAGGCTCTGAAGTAACGTACAACAATGTATTTGCAGCCGGAGCAGCACGCTTCCGCCTGAGTTACCTTGAAGTGCCGGTATTGCTGGTGATCAACCTCAACGAAAATTTCAACATTCATGGAGGCCCCTATGTGTCCTACCTGCTGGACGGGCAGGTCAGCAACCAGTCCAGCGCCGATGTGTTCGACTTTGAACGCAATATTGATGCGGATGATTACAACCGCATGGATGCCGGTGTAGCCCTTGGTGCCGCACTGGACATTCGCAAGATCAGTATCGGAGCCCGGTATAACTATGGTATGACCACTGTCGGCAGGCAAAGCACTTTTGCCGGTACAACCTACACCTTCCCGGATGCCAAAAACAGTGTCTTCAATATTTACCTCGCCTTATCCCTGAACTAGTCTTAACGCTACAACAATTTTTTTATCACCCATTATTTCACAATCTAAATCTTAATGTTATGAGCAGTTTACTCTATGTCGTTGCAGTGATCCTTGTTATTTGCTGGGCCATTGGCTATTTTGCGTACAGCGCCGGATCTATTATTCATATTCTCCTTGTACTGGCTATTATCTCCATTTTGCTGAGGGTGATCCAGGGCAGAAGAATTTAAAGAGTGTTCCGTTCCGGTGGTTTTTGTCCGCCACCCGGGATAAACAAACCCACAGTCTAAACGCTGTGGGTTCTTTTTATGCCAAACTTATAACCTTATCGGTTTAAAAACAGCTTAATTAAGACAAGATTGCTTCCATCGCGGCAAACACCTCTTCCGGCTTCTGGTGTTGCCAGAGTATATGGTATATAGCCGTGGCAATAGGGATAGCGATCGCATGCCGGGATGCAATGACCTGCATGCATTTGGCCGCATGATACCCTTCTGCAACCATATTCATCTCCAGGGCCGCCGCTTCAACAGAGTATCCCTTACCGATCATCACCCCGAAGCGCCTGTTGCGGCTATGCAACGAATAGGCAGTGACCAGCAGGTCTCCCAGGTAGGCGCTGGTATGAAAATCCGGCCGGTCTTCG
>JAEUVW010000232.1 GCA_016786525.1 Chitinophagaceae bacterium | reverse complement strand
TAAGCGGTACCCGTAGCAGGGCTGGAGATGGGTGAGGTGGAGCCAAAGGTCCAGGAGCCGTCGGTTGTGAAAATGTACTGCGAAAAGGCCGGTGTGCCCAGCAGTACCAAAGCCATGCAGGCAAGCAATGAGGAAAGCTTTAATCGTTTCATGAAAAATATTTTTTTGGTTAAGAATAGCCAAAGCAATTTCTTTCTGAAGGCTTTTCCCGGTCCTGATTGATAAGTGCGCCTGACTTTTTGATAAGTGCCGGTGTGTTCTTTTTTACCGTAAAAGCAAATGTCCCGGCATGGGATCATGCCGGGACACAGGTTTGTTTGTTTTAGTCGGTTTCCGGATTCTTAGAGGCTTACGTTCCTTTACAGCGATCATACCATAGGCACTGTTGGCCGGTACCCTGGTATTCCGTCTTGGCTAAACGATGCTCAAAGTAATGTACTGATGAAGAAAGTACAGGGGCTGATTGATAAGTGCCGCAGTATTTTTGATAAGTGCTACAGATTCAGCATTCCTTTCAGTTGTGCCAGTTTGCGTAAGGATACTTCGTGAGAAGAACCGTCCGTTAGTATGACGCTGGCGTAGTGGCTGTTTTTGGGGTAATGCAGTTTTTTAAGATGCGCCAGGTTCACAATCACGGCATGATGAATCCGGACGAAAGAAGGGTAGGCTTCCACGATCTCTTCAAAATGCCGCAGGTTTTTGGACGACAGGTGCAGGGGGGCCTCTTTGCTGGTAATTTCTGTATAGGCACCTTTGGCTCGGAAGGCCAGTATATCCGGAATCTTCAGGAAATAGATATCGTCCTGCTGCCGGATCGCAATCTGGTGTTGTTGCGGTGTGTTGCGGTACAGCTCCGTGGCATGCGCCAATTGCCGTGCTGTAGGAGCAGCAGCCAGGCGCGTGTGCAGTTTTTCCATCGCCTGCACGAAATCTTCCTCGTCCAGGGGTTTGACCAGGTAGTCCAGGGCGGAGAGCCGTATCGCCTGCAGCGCAAATTGTTCGAAAGCCGTAGTGAAGATCAGCTTGAAGTCAAGATGCCGGAGCTGGGGAAATATGTTGAGCGAAGAACCGTCTCTCAACTCTATGTCCATAAAGACCAGTTCGGGTTTCAGCGTATTGATGGCATCGATGGCATCGGTGCAGGACGCAATTTCTGCGATCACGCGGCAGGGGAACTGTTCCTGGTATTTACCGATCAGTTGCCGGAGTGTCCGGACGCAATGGGTTTCATCTTCTACAATAATGCAGTGGATCATATTGAGGTGTATTGGATATGCAGTTTGACTTGTGTGGTGTACAGATTGTTTTCGGGAGAGCTGATGGTGTAATGCAGGTTCACCGGTGCAGTTTTGTTGTAAATGGCCATACGCTCGTTGATAATAGACAGTGCCATAGAGCGGTGTTCCGAAAGTGTGCTGCTGGCTATGGCTTGTGCGGCCTCTATGCCGATACCGTTGTCGCTGATGGTAATGGTGATCTCCCTTTCGTTTCCTTCTATGCTCAGGTCCAGCAGGCCCGTATGTTCCATCTGCCCGATACGTCCGTGCCGGATCGCATTTTCAATAAAAGGTTGCAGGAACATGGTCGGAATCTCATAGCCCTGGCTATCCTGAAGGTTGATGCTGCGCCGGTAGTCGAAGCGGCCGGGAAAGCGCATCTGCTCGAGTTCTACATACACGTCAATGAACTTCAGTTCATCTTCCAGGTACACCATCTCATGCCGGGTATTGTAGAGCGCCTGGCGGATCAGTTTGGCGAAGCGGCTGAGGTAATACTGGCTTTTTTCCTGGTCGTTCTGGGCGATAAAATCCTTAATGGCATTCAGGCTGTTGAAAATAAAGTGCGGGTTCATCTCTGCTTTCAGCGCTTCCAGTTTCAGGTGGGCGAGCTTGTTTTCAAAGCTGAGTTTTTCGTGCTGTCTTCTGAAGTAATAGTAGGCAATGGCAGCGCAGCCGATGATGAGTACCAGCAGCACGATGCTCCTGAACCACCAGGTCCTGTAAAAGACAGGGGCAATACTGAAGGAAATGTCTAGCATTGCGCTGTGTACGTAGGGGTAATCCTGGTCGTATCCATAGATGACCAGTTGGTAGGACCCCTCGCGCAGGGCAATCAGCTGAAGCCGTCCATCCGTTATGATTCCGCTGATGGTATCGCCGTAATGATTGAGCAGGCGGTAGGTAAGGCGAAAGCGGGTGCTGCGCTGAAAGTACGGTACGGCGATGTCGAAGGAAATGTTGTTCTGATCATGCTGCAATCGGGGGAGTGCCTCCAGCGGGTATTCCCGGTCGTTGATGCGCACGGTTTCGATGTATAGGGGTACAGTAGCCGGTTCGGGATGAAAATTGAATTGCTCAGTCTGTACGATGCCCTTGGGTGTTCCGATATACAGGCGATGCTGCGAGAGCAGGAGGTCTGTTATTTCATCAGCGGGAAGTCCGTCGTCTTTGAAGAAAATATTGTTCCTTCTGAAAGCGATACCTTCTTTGCCCGGCGTGTAGTTCAAATGATTCAATCCATGCTGCGTAGCGACCCAGAGGCTATTGTCCGCGGAATCGATGACCAGTTTGCGGCAATCGTTGTCGGACAATAGATTGTCACTGTTCAGGTGGGTAATCGATTGACCATTGTATACATATACACCCCGGTTGGTGGCAAAGAAGAGGTTCCCGAAGCGGTCCTCATAGATATGGCGGCAGTTCAGCGGTTTGTCATCCAGCTGCAGCTCCGTGGCTTGCCCCCCTGTGTCTGTGGTACGGATGAAGAATACTTTGTTTAAGGTGCTGTGCCAAAGCCGTTTTCGCGAATCTTCGAAGAGTGTGGCCAGCACTTCGTTTGTTCGGGACACCCGCTGTATTACTTCTTTCCCCTTGTCTTTCCGCAGGCGGAATATCCCGTCCCGGCTGCTGTTGAAGTAGTATTGACCCGGTACCGAAGAGCCGGTGAAGTACTTGTAATTCCAGCCTTTGCTGTTCCCTATGCTGCGGACTGCCGATGGGCTGCGGAAGTAATAAACAGAGTCGGATGTGGTGATGTAATAGCCTTCCCGGTCTTTGTAAGCGTTGTAGTAGTTGTAAATATGGCTCCTGGCCCTTTCGGGCAACTGAAAATGCTGTTGCCCGTCTTTTACCGAAAGCAGGCGCCCGTTTTGTGTCAGCGCGAAAAGCTGCCGGTGATAGTCGAGCAGGAACATGACGTTTTCGTCGGAAGGATAATCCTGGTTCAGCCTGGTGACGGGGCTTTCCCGGAACAGGAAGATATCCTCATCGGTCACCACGAGAAATTCAGGATTCAGGCAGATTACCTGGTCTACCCGGCCATTGAAGTGAATGGTCTGGCGCGAACGCGGAAGGTACAGGCTATGTTTGTAGACTTCGATAGGGTAACCCCGGTTGAAATAAAACTGCCTGATATCTGCAGATTGGAAGTGACCTTCATACTCGACAGAGTCCATGCCCCGGTAGACGGTATAGCTGAGATCCGAGCGGGCAGACGTGGTCCAGCGGCTGCGGTCTATCGGTTGCAACCTGGCCTGGTCGTAGGAAGTATGAATCGGCCTGGGAGGAGCAATACCTTTGGCATTATGACCCAGCTGCACAACAGAGTCATGATGGAAGATAATATTTTCGGAATAGATGCCGGAGGGACGGGGGGGAGACAAGTCCAAGTCTGTCTGGCAACCAACACGGTTGTGATCGGTGAAAAACAGTTGCCCTTTGTTTTCAAAAAAATAGGAACCCAGGAAGATGTCCAGTTTCCCCAGGCGCTGATCATTTTTCCGGGTATAGATCTTACCCCCCTCATAGTAACAAAGCTCATCACTGTTGCACATGATCCACATTCTTTTCCTGGAGTCTTCGTACAGGGTAAGCACCTCCCCGTTCGGCAGCCCTTCATCAATGCCGAAATGTTTCCATTTTTTACTGTCCCAGCGATAGAGGCCGTTGCCGCCGGCAATCCAGTAGTACCCTTTTGTGTCTTTTAGGGCGAAGTTGATCCGTTGGTAGGGGAAGCCAAAATCTTTGCAGACAGACCGGTACGAAAATGCCTGGGAAAAACTGCGCGCCGATCCTAAAAGCAAAATCCAGAAGAAGATCAGCTGTTTCATGTATGGGTATCTATGGGTTATGGTCGGTGGCTGCCGGTCCCCTTTGAAGCAGGAATGGAGGAGACTTATGCTAAGTAACAAAATATTATTGATCTATCCAATTGGCCTGCAAGGCCTTGTCTTATCATAAAAGGCCCGGGCCGTTCCTGTTGCCGCTGCGGGAAACAGTTGCCTGCAGCGGGTGTCTGCGGGATAAAAAGGGTGTTTTTCCGGAACAGGATCAGGGTATTCCTTATAAATTATATTTTAAAAAAGCGCTTGCTTTGTTGGGGATAAATATCAAACTTTACAATGGGTTGTGGCGTCCGAAACAGCTTCGCTTTAAAATCCATGAGGACCCGGGGCCGGAAAGTAAGGTATATCCTATACAGGCAGGGGCAGGACTTTCAGTTGCATCATTCATACTTCCTGGTAAAGGCTTCCTTTATTACGGGTTTCAATAAAAAAAATTAACCGTCAAAAAAATTGATCTATTATGAGTGTTCAAAAAATCAGGATCAGGGGGATGCGCCAGGCAGACCTGCCGGCACTGGAGTCCTCAGCCTTGCTGGACCATTCCGCAACCTACTTTATCGGTGCGGCAACGCGCGGTACAACAGAGGTACATGATATTACTTTAGGGGAAAACGACCTGGTCGAGTTTGTGTTTGCCGACAATACCCGTTGGATGAGCAGTGCAGAAGATGTAAAAGAAATTTTCCCGGTACAGGCAGAAAAACGGGGCGACGATGACGTTTTTGAGCTGCCGGCGACCTTGTCTGCAGACATACGGAACCGGGGGCTCCTGGGAGACATCGCCCTGAAGGCGCTGAAAATATTCAACAAGAAAGAAAGGGATGCCGCGGTGAAAGATCGGGTACGTCAGTATGCAGAGAAGCTGCAGCAGGAACAATTGGGCAAGCTCAGCGGCCTGTACCGGCTGGATGCAGGTTTTCGCCTGCAGCCCTATGCGGCGCAGCAAAGCAGGCAGGCATTCCTGCTCTTCCTGCACGGTACCGCTTCTTCTACGCAAAGTTCTTTCGGAGCGCTTATGGGCAGCAATGCATGGGATTTTATCTGTAAAAGCTATGAAGGCAACGTACTGGCTTTCCAACACGAAACCCTGACCAAAAGTCCTTTGCAGAATGTGCATGAACTGCTTCCCCGGTTGCCGGACAATTGCGAGCTGCACCTGGTCAGCCATTCCAGGGGCGGCCTTGTGGGGGATGTGTTGTCCCGCTTTTGCGTGTCAGACGATAACAACAAGGGTTTTTCCGAAACAGAAAAAGAATTGCTGCGCAAGCATGGCCGGAACGAGGACCTGGAGCATATTGCTGCGATCACGGAGCTGGTGTTGCAAAAGAATATTAAGGTAACAAAGTTTGTAAGGGTAGCCTGCCCGGCCAGTGGTACGACCATCGCGTCCCGGCGGCTCGACTATTTTTTCAATATAGTCATGAACCTGGTCGGCCTGGCTTTCGGCTCTGTCGCCAACCCGCTGTATACAGCCTTCAAAGACCTGCTGGCTGCGGTAGTGGACTGTAAAGACGATCTGGGCGTACTGCCCGGCCTGGAGGCCATGAACCCGGATTCCCCTTTCATCAAAGTACTGAACAACCCGGCCCCTGCTATGACGGTTGATGGGCAGCTTATGGTGATTTCCGGCAACAGCAGGATCAATTTCAGCTTCAAATCCCTGGTCATTATTGCGACCAAATTGTTTTTCAGCTCCAGCAATGACCTGGGGGTCAATACGGCCTCTATGTACCAGGGTGCACGCCGGACAAAGCCGGTACAGTATTTTCTCGATGAAGAAGGGGTGGTGGACCATTTTCATTATTTCTCCAACAAGCGGACAAGCGATGCCCTGCTGCAGGCGCTGAAGTCTACTGACGATCATTTGTTGCCCGGCTTTTCTTACCTGCAGCAACAGGCGGAGCAGGAAGCGCTGCGCAATGCTTTGCTCAACCTTGAAGGCGGGCAGGTATTCAAAAATACCGTAAGCGGTAAACGGCCGATCGTCGTGTTGCTGCCGGGCATTATGGGTTCTAACCTGAGCCACGACGGGCAGCTGATCTGGATCAATTATTTCCGTTTTATCGGGGGGCGGCTCAGTGACCTTCATTTTGACGAGGCAAACAATAAAAAAGTCACAGCACCTTCGCTGATCAAAACCTCGTACCGCGACCTGGCCGAGCACCTGAGCGATACCTATGATGTAGTCACTTTTCCCTTCGACTGGCGCCGCCAGCTCAATGAGTGCGCTGCTTTGCTGCATGACAAGCTCAGGGAGCTGATGCAGTACGGGCAACCGATCAAACTGGTCGGACACTCGATGGGAGGAGTGCTGGTGCGGGATTTCATCGTCAACTACAACGATACCTGGCAAAAGCTGAACAGCAGTGCCGGTTTTCGCCTGCTGTTCCTGGGTTCTCCGCTGGGTGGCTCATTCCGCATTCCCTATGTGCTGTATGGCTTTGACGATATCATCAGCAAGATCGCCAAGATCGACCTGCACCATACGAAAAAAGAGCTGCTCGAAATTTTCTGTAATCTCCCCGGCCTGCTCAGCCTGCTGCCGCTGACGACGGATAAAGACAACGATTTTGCGAAAACCGAAACCTGGGAAGCCATGAGCCGCCATACCGGGGATACCGGCTGGCCGATCCCTTCTGCTGAAGCCCTGGCGGAATTTGGCCGCTACCGCGACCGGATCATCGCCAAAGCAAACGATATCGACTGGAGCAATGCGGTGTATATCGCCGGAAAAGACCTGGCAACTCCTGCTGCCTACACCCTGAAAAACGGTAAGCTGGAATTTTTGCATACTGCGGCGGGCGATCAGAGTGTGACCTGGGATTCCGGTATTCCTCAGAAAATGATCGGGAACAATACGGTGTACTACGCCAATGTCACGCATGGAGGGCTTTCCTGCGCGGCTTCCCTGTTCGGCCCGATATCGGAGATACTGTCCAAAGGGTATACCAATATGCTCGTCCGGTCGCGGCCTCAGCTGCGTTCGGCAGAACTGGAGTTTGCCGCACCGCCGTCGGAAAATTTCGACTGTTCCCCTCAGGGACTGGAGCAGACCTTGCTGGGGCTGGGGCAGGTAGCGGATGCCGCAGCGGTAACAGTGCCTCTGAAGGTATCTGTGAGCAACGGAGACCTGCGTTTTGCCCGTTTCCCCATCCTGGTCGGTCATTTTAAAAAGGATGCCATACTGAACGCGGAAAAAGCTATCGACAGCAACCTCAAAGGCTCATTATCCGAGCTGCACCGCCTGGACCTGTATCCCGGCGATATCGGCACCAGTGAGATGATCCTGCTGCAAAAGGGCCCTTTTAAAGGAACGGTGATTGTCGGGCTGGGGGAACAGGGTGCCCTGACGGCTTTCCAGCTGGCACAGACCACGGAGCAGGCCATTGCCAAATACCTGGTGGCCATCAACAACCCGGTAAACGGTAGCTACACTACCGGCGATATCGGTGTGTCGACTTTGCTGATCGGGTGCGGGTACGGCGGGCTCAGTATTGAAAATGCGACGCGGGCTTTGCTGCAGGGGATACAGAATGCGAACAACAAAATGAAGCTCCTGCGACCCGAAGATGCCCGCCTGGTGGCATCTGTAGAGTTTGTAGAAGTGTATGAAGATAAGGCCCTGAGCTGCCTGTATACCCTGAACAAAATAGCGCAGGAATCCAGCCAGGCGCTGAACATCAGCCTGGAGGAAAGGAATATCAAGCCATTGATGGGTGCCCGCGAACGCATGCCGATAGAGAATACAGATGAGTGGTGGACACGCATCACGGTGCGGCAAAAAGAGTTTGAGGAAAACGGCTTTGCGACCAAAGGCATGCAGTTCAATATTTCCACCAGCGGCGCACGGGAGGAAGAGCGCAACCTGCTGACGGCTAAAGAGATCATTGACGAATTGCTGCAGGATATCTCTACAGACAACCGCTGGTCGCCCGAACTGGCCAAAACGGTTTTTGAGCTGCTGATCCCCAATGACTTTAAGGAGCAGCTGAAAAAGCAGAACAACATCAACTGGATCGTCGATCCGCATACGGCTTCTTACCCCTGGGAATTGCTGCAGGATGAAGCGGTCAACGCGCACCCGCTGGCGGTGAACTCCGGTATGATCCGGCAACTGAGTACGCAGGATTACCGGATCAACATCAACCAGGTCAGCGAACAAACGGCTTTTGTACTCGCAGACCCGGACCTGAAAGGGTTCCTGTTCCAGCTTCCGGCCGCCCGGCTCGAAGGCGAGCTGGTCGGCAGCGTATTGTCTGCTGCGGGTTTCCAGGTCAATACGGTCAATGGTACACCCGGGCAGATCATTAAAGAGCTCTTCAGCAAATCCTACAAGATCATGCACCTGGCCGGGCATGGCGTATTCCACGAAGACCCGTCCAAAAACTCGGGTATGCTGATCGGAAATGATATTTACCTGAGCACGAAGGAGATCTGCCAGATGAGTACCGTTCCGGAACTGGTATTTGTCAATTGCTGCTACCTCGGGAAGATGGATGGAGCGCTGGAAGCCTATACCACCATGCGTTACCGGCTGGCTGCCAATATCGGCACCCAATTGATCCGCAACGGCGTAAAGGCAGTGATTGTCGCCGGCTGGGCCGTAGACGACCAGGCGGCCCACGACTTTACAGCGGTCTTTTATGGCGAACTGCTGGGCGGCTGCAATTTCGGAGAGGCAGTACAGGCCGCGCGCAAGCACATCTACGATAAATATAGTGGGCGGAACAATACCTGGGGCGCGTACCAGTGTTACGGCGACCCTTTTTATAAACTGGTTCCCGAACGGAAATACGGCGGTAGTAAGAAGTACCGTTTCATTATTGCCCGCGAGGCGGAGATCGAATTGGGGAACCTGGCCAACCGCCTGGAGCTTTCCGGCATCGGCGATGAGGTACACAAAGACCAGTTGCAGGCTATTTCGGAGGCGGTAGACCAGGCCGGTATCCGCAATGGCCGGATCACTGAGCTTGAAGCAAGGATCTATGCCGGCCTGCGTGACTTTGACAACAGCGTGGCGAAATATGCCAGCCTGGTCAATGAGGAAAATGCGACGTTCTCCTTTGCGGCACTGGAGCAGTATTGCAGTGTGCGCCTCAGGCAGGCGATACAGGCCTTCCGTGCCGATAGCGGCAAACGGGCTGCGGGACAGGATACGGCAAGGACGGTGATCCGGGACCTGGAAACCTTGTGCGGATATAGCCCTACTGCCGAAAGGCTGAACATGATCGGCGGAGCCTACCGCCGCCTGGCCTTGCTGTCCGGGGACCCTGAAGAACGGATACCTGCTTTTGAACGGGCAGCCGCTTATTACTTCCAGGCTTACGAGCGCCCCAATAACCCGCATAAGATTCATGCTTTGTGCAGCTGGCTGAATATGGAAAACGTATTGGTACTGGCCGGTCAGCGCAAATGGGGCGCGCAGGCGGAAGGCTACAAACTGTGGACGCTTGCCAGGATCGAAAAAGAGCTGAATGCCCAACTGGAGCAGCTCAGCCTGCGGCCTGCCGCTGAAAATTACTGGGACATGATCGCTGCTGTGAACCTGAAGACCAGCCTGTACCTGAGCGGTAAAGGCAGCTTTTCCATAGAAGATATTCAGCAGGCATATACACAGGTATGGAGCAATGCCGGAGCCAAGGGGAAGAAGATGATTGAGATTGAACTGTGCGACCTGATGATCGATGCCCTGCAGGGCCTGCCCGCCGCGAGAGCAAAAAAGGTGGCGACAGAACTGAGCCGCCTGCGTGTGGAGCTGGTGCGCCTGGCCGGATAAAACAAAAACCGATAAAAAATGAAACAGAAAAATACATTGCAATGCTTTGTGGTGATGGGATTCGGTACCAAAACGGATTTTGCCACGGGCCGGAAACTGGACCTGGACTACAGTTACAATGCCCTGATCAAGCCCGTAGTGGAGCAAAAGGGGATGACCTGTATCCGGGCCGATGAGATCAAACATTCCGGCACGATCGACGTACCGATGTACCAGCAGCTGCTGAATGCCGATGTGGTGATTGCAGACCTGTCTACCTCCAATGCCAATGCCTTTTACGAATTGGGCGTGCGGCATGCTTTGCGGCCCCACACGACGATCGTCATCGCCGAGCAGCAACTGGCTTACCCCTTCGACCTGAATCATATCCTGATTTCCAAGTACAATCACCTGGGCCTGAATATTGATTACTACGAGGTG
>JAEUVW010000229.1 GCA_016786525.1 Chitinophagaceae bacterium | reverse complement strand
ACCCTCCCACCGTATGCTGGCCATCCTGCGCGGCTTTATGGAAGGCTTCCTGAAAATGGACATCGCCCCCCTGGAAGAAACGGCCCTGGAACGGCTGGAAGCCCAGTTTGTCCAGCACCAGAACCCGGCTGCCGAACAGGTCAAAAAAGCGGTAAAAGACGCTTACCGCCGCTTGCTGCAACCCAGCCTGGAAAGCGAATTCCGCCTGGCCCTCAAAACAAAGGCCGATGAAGAAGCGATTAATGTGTTTGCCGAAAACCTGCGCCAGTTGCTGTTGTCTTCCCCACTGGGCAGTAAAAAAATACTGGCCATAGACCCGGGCTACCGCACCGGCTGCAAGGTGGTCTGCCTGGACGAAACGGGGGCCCTGAAAAAAACAGACCTGATCTATATCCACGAAAAAAACCATAAACTGGACGAGGCGGAGCACAAGATCCGGAGCCTGGTACAGCAGTTCGGCATCGAAGCCTTTGCGATCGGCGACGGCACGGCGGGCCGAGAAACAGAACAATTTGTCAAAAAGCTGGGCTTAAAACTGCCGGTCTACCTGGTCAACGAAGATGGAGCCTCCATCTACAGCGCTTCGGAAATTGCCCGGGAAGAGTTCCCGGACCAGGACATTACTGTGCGCGGCTCGGTGAGCATCGGCCGCAGGCTGATGGACCCCCTGGCCGAATTGGTGAAAATAGATCCGAAAAGCATTGGCGTAGGCCAGTACCAGCACGATGTAAACCAGGCCCGCCTGAAGGAAAAGCTGGACCAGACGGTGGTCAGCTGCGTGAATACCGTAGGGGTAAACCTGAACACCGCCAGCAAGCACCTGCTGAGCTATGTGAGCGGTATCGGCCCTTCTATTGCCGATAATATCGTACAGTATCGTAAGGAAATCGGCCGCTTCAACAACCGGAAGCAATTGCTGAAGGTACAGCGCCTGGGCGCCAAAGCCTATGAACAGTGCGCGGGCTTCCTGAGGGTAAAGGATGGCGAACAGTGGCTGGATGCCAGTGCCGTACACCCCGAGTCTTACCCCGTAGTGGAGCAAATGGCGGCCGACCTCGGCAGCAGTGTGCAGGACCTGATCGGCAACGAAAAACTGGTGCAGCAGATCGATCCTACAAAATATACGAATGACAACCTGGGCCTGCTGGGCGTCCAGGACATCCTGAAAGAGCTGAAAAAGCCGGGCCTGGACCCGCGCAGCGAAGCCCAGGCATTTGAGTTTGCCCAAATCTTCGGTATTGAGGACGTGTATGCGGGGATGATCGTACCGGGTATCGTCACCAACCTGACCCGCTTCGGCGCCTTTGTGGACATCGGGGTGAAACAGGACGGCCTGGTGCATGTGTCCGAGATTGCACACAAATACATCAGCGACCCCAACGAGGTGCTGAAGCTGAACCAGCAGGTGATGGTCAAAGTAACGGAAGTGGATATTGCCCGCAAAAGGATCGCTCTTTCGATCAAACAAACGGAAGAAGCACCGCTGCACACCAAACCCTTCAAAAAGAAACCGGTACAGGATAAAAAAGAACCGGCGTCGATCAATGACGCCCTGCAGGCCCTGAAACAAAAATTTGGCAAGTAAGTAGTTCCCTGCTTGGAGCAAAACCCTTAACTTCGTTACCGTTCTTCAATGTAACAGTTGATAAAAATGAGAAATATCCTTTTGACCCTGATGGTCTGCCTGCTGGCTACGACGAGCGAGGCG
>JAEUVW010000210.1 GCA_016786525.1 Chitinophagaceae bacterium | reverse complement strand
CGTAAATGCTTTGTAGTAGTGCCCATCCCGTGTCTGGATGTATAAAGAGTCTGCGCCTTCGGTAACGTGGTAGTTGGTGAGCAGGTAGCCGTCGTTGCTCAGGGCAAAACCGGTACCGCTGTATTTATTCTCTATAGCGGGTTTGTTGGCCTTTGAATCCAGGTCTTTGATGATCTGGCTTTGCGATTGCTTGATGCCTTCGATTTCCGTACGCACTTTGCGCAGCTCGCTGTATTTGGATTTGTTTTCCTGCGAACGGGTCTGCCACATATTGGCACCTGCTGTAGCCAGCAAAGCGACTCCTGCCGCTACGGCAGCCGTGCGCAGGTAATGCTGGCGCAGGGATATCTGGCGGGGCTTTGCCGATTCATTTTCTTTGATTTGCCTGCGTATGGATTTCAGCGATTGTACAAAACGCTTCTGTTGCCCGTTTTTTTGCATGGACAGCAGCAGATCAGTCATTTCCTGAAATTCGGCGGCAAAAGCCTTATCGCTGCCGCGGCGTTCTTCCAGGGCCCTGAGCGCCGCTGTGTCCAGGCGTTTGTTTATATAATCTTCAGCGAGTTTCCAGGTATTATTTTCGGTGGTCATCTCTGTCGTTCTCCTTTATTTTTGAACCTGGGTAGCATAAAAAAGCTTTTTAAGCCGCATCAGGCACTTGTATTTTTGCGTTTTTGCATTATCCGGGTTAGTATAGCCGAAAAGGGCTGCAATATCCTGCATGCTTTTATCCTCGTTGTAGAAGGCCTTCAGCAAACTCCGGCAAGGCTCTCCCAGTTCTTCCATCGCCAGGTCCAGCTGCTCAAAATGTACCTCCCGCTCCTCCTGTACCTTCACATCATCTTCGTATGCAAACTGGGTGCCACCTTCTTCGTCTCCATCGTCAAACGGGGTAAAGTCCGGCCTCCGGCTTTGCTGCTGCAACTTCTTGTACCAGATATATTTCGACACTGCCACAAGATAGGTACCGATCTTACAACTGAGCCGGAAGGCTTCCTGTTGTGCTTTCTGGAACAATACAGTCATCGCTTCCTGGAACACATCGTCTCCATCGTCTGAAGAGCCGCCGTGTGCCTGCACCCAGGCCTGCACCTGCCTGAAATTATCCCGGTACACCTGCTCGGTGATCTTCCGGTCATTCCTGGCCAGACCCTCGAGCAATTGATGTTCTTTGAGTAAAGTAAGCTGCACTGATTAATACTGTTTTTGCAAAAAAGTAACCCTTATTTGTTCAAAAGCAAGGGAATTATGCCAAAGGTAAGGCCTGAACAGCGTTATCAGCTGCGCAGGGGAACCCGATTTTCAGAATTCAGTATTCAATAACAAAAAGCATGCTATGTGCCAGTTCCTAAACATTGTCATAAAAAATAAAAAATGCTGACAATTTGTCCCCGAATTTTCACGTGGCAACATTTTTGAGCACTAAGGTGAAAGTATGATATTTAAAAAAAAGAAAGCTATGAACGAGCAGGATATCAATCAACATCTGCCTGAAGACGAAAATACGACAGCTGAAGGAACAACAGAAACGCCGCAACAAAATGCGGAGACACAGGATGTACCTGTAACAGATCAACTCAGAGCGGAGCTGAATGCTTCCAAAGATCAATACCTGCGCCTGGTAGCCGAATTTGACAATTTCCGCAAAAGAACTGCCAAAGAGCGCGTGGAAACGATACAAACCGCAACAAAAGATATCATGCAATCGCTGATCGCCGTACTGGACGACAGCGAGCGCGCCGCCAAAACCCTGGAAACCGCAACAGACCTGAATGCCGTAAAGGAAGGCATGAGCCTGGTGCTGGGCAAACTAAACTCTATACTCGGCGCCAAAGGCCTGAAACAAATGGAAACTGCTATTGGTTCGGAGTTTGACGCAGAGCTGCAGGAAGCGATAACAGAAATTCCTGCCCCCAGTCCCGAACTGGCCGGCAAAGTGGTCGATATTATCGAAAAAGGATATTACCTGAACGACAAACTGATCCGTCACGCCAAAGTAATTGTTGGCAAGTAACCATTGATCATTATTTATTGAATCTGAATCCATGTCAAAAAGAGATTATTACGAGGTCCTTGGCGTAGGCAGGCAAGCCAGCGCGGATGAAATCAAAAAAGCATACCGCAAGATTGCCATGCAGCACCACCCCGACCGTAACCCCGGGGATAAGGCCGCGGAAGAAAAGTTTAAAGAAGCGGCAGAAGCTTACGAAGTGCTGAGCACACCGGACAAACGCGCCCAATACGACCGCTTCGGGCATAGCATGGGCAATGCCGGGGGCCGTGGCGGAGGAGGAGGAGCCCATGGCTTCGGCGGCATGAATATGGAGGATATCTTCTCCAATTTCGGCGATATTTTCGGAGACAGTTTCGGTGGCGGACGTGGCGGACGCCGCCAGGGCGGTAACCGTGGCGCGAACCTGAGGGTAAAACTGAAAATGAACTTTTCGGAGATCGCACACGGCGCCAATAAAAAAATAAAAGTAAAAAAATATGTAGCCTGCTCACCCTGCGGCGGAAGCGGCGCCAAAGACAAAAGTTCCATCAAGACCTGCCAGACCTGCGGCGGAAGCGGACAGGTACGCCGGGTGCAGAATACCTTCCTGGGACAAATGCAAACAGTGACGACCTGCCCTACCTGTAACGGGGACGGCACCAGCATTTCCGCAAAATGTACCAGCTGTAAAGGCGAAGGCCGCGTATACGGCGAAGAAACCATCAGTATGGATATACCGGCCGGTGTACAGGAAGGCATGCAGCTCAGCATGAGCGGCAACGGTAATGTCGGAGAGCGCGGAGGACCTGCGGGCGACCTGCTGATCCTGATCGAAGAAGAGAAACACCCGCAGCTGAGCCGCCGCGACCTGGATGTGATCTACCCCCTGTATGTCACTTTCCCGGACATTGTACTGGGTACGCAGGTAGAAGTACCGACCATAGACGGCCGCGCCAAGATCAAAATACCGGCCGGTACGCAAAGCGGCAAGATCTTCCGCCTCAAAGGCAAAGGTTTCCCGGCTTTCCAGAGCTACGAAAAAGGAGACCAGCTGGTAGAAGTCAATGCCTGGTCGCCCCAGCACCTGACCAAGGAAGAACGAGACATGATGGAAAAGCTGCAACACGCCTCCAACTTTAAACCGGCCGAAAACGCGGCTGCAGAAAAAGACGAAAAAGGCTTCTTTGACAAGATCAAGGACGCGTTCAGCTAAGCCATTTTCCCAAAACAACAGGATCATAACGGACCCGGCATAGTACCCGGGTCCGTTTTTCGTTGAGTACCTTTGATCTGTTCTCTTTTTTAATGCACAAACCGTATGATCATTTACCTTATCGCAGGCCTGCTTACCGGGGGCATCCTCTCCTGGATCATCGCCACACAACGCTCCGGGAAAGCACTGGCCGAAGCAGCAGACCGCCTGCAGAACGTACAAAACGAATTGCTGGCCTACCGGGGCGCAACAACATCAGAACTGGCGCTGGCAGCCGCCCGGAACAAGATGCTGGAAGAAAGATTGCAGGCACAGCAGTCCGAACAGGCGCTGCTGGAGCAAAAGCTGCATACCGAGTTTGAAAATATGGCCAACCGGATCTTTGAGACCAAGTCCGAGAAGTTCACCGAACTGAACAGGTCGAACCTACAGCAATTGCTGGAGCCATTGGGTAAAAATATAGATGCCTTCAAAAAGCAGGTAAACGAGGTATACCAGTCTGAAGCCCGTGAGCGTTTTTCTCTGGGCGAACGGGTGAAAGAACTGTCACAGCTGAACCAACAGATCGGGGAAGAAGCGCGCAACCTGACCCGTGCGCTGAAGGGTGAAGCCAAAACCCAGGGGCGTTGGGGGGAAATGATCCTGGAAAACATCCTGGAACGGTCGGGCCTGGTGAAAGGCCGGGAATACTTTACCGAGTACGAGCTGAAAGATGAGGCGGGTAAAGCCCTGCGCTCGGATGCCGAAAATAAAAAAATGCGCCCTGACGTTGTGATCCAGTACCCGGACAAACGCTGCGTGATCATTGATGCCAAAGTATCCCTGAATGCCTTTGTACGCTATACGGCAGCAACAGAGGCGACAGAACAGCAAAAGGAACTGAGCGCCCATATCAGTGCCGTGAAAAATCATGTCCTGGCCCTGAGCACAAAGGGCTATGACGATTTCAATAAAGCGCTGGATTTTGTGATGCTGTTCCTGCCCAGTGAAGCCGCCTACATCGCGGCCTTGCAGGGCGATGCCGAGCTCTGGCATTTTGCGTATGACAAAAGGGTACTGCTGCTGTGCCCGACCAACCTCATCACTTCGCTGAAGCTGATCGCTGACCTCTGGAAAAGAGAGTACCAGAATCAGAATGCGCAGGAAATTGCAGAACGGGGTGCCCGGCTCTATGATAAGTTTGCCGGATTTGTGCACAACCTGGAAGCTATAGGCGGATACCTGGATAAGGCCAGAGATAAATACGGGGAAGCGTACCGGCAGCTCAACAGCGGAAATGACAATCTCATGTCCCAGGCCAGCAAACTGAAAGAACTGGGCTTGAAGACAAAAAAGAAATTACCAAACGGGACTGATTCATAGGGACATAAAAAAGGTATCAGATCATACACATCCGGGAACGGATGCTGGTACGACCGATACCTTATACACCTATGCGGTATGAAAGCTGCTATTTGCCCCTGGTACCCGAATGGGAAGCAGGTGATTGATGCGCCGGCTTTTTCAAGGCCTGCTCCTTGCCTGCCGCAGTCCCTTTCAGGTTGTAATCGGACTCAGCAACCTTTTGTTTTTCATTACTGAGCTTGTCTGA
>JAEUVW010000179.1 GCA_016786525.1 Chitinophagaceae bacterium | reverse complement strand
ACTGCCGTCGTCGACCATGATGACTTCGTAACGGTAATGATGCTCACGGCAGACCTTGTCGATCCAGGAGACCAGCTCCGGTAAGGATTCGTCTTCGTTATACAGCGGGACAATTATGGAAATATCAGGTGACATAAAGGTATAAAGCTAAAAAGACTAAGGTTGAACGATTGGTTTTTTCCTGCTGGACACCAATGCGGCAATAAACCCGAAAATACTATGTAGAACGATTGATTTGGCCAGGCTGAACAGGAGCACAGAAGTCTTGGTGCTATCCGCTATGGTCTGGTCCATACGGTCCATCTGTTCGTCGATGCTTTGCTGTGGCATAGAACCCATTTTTTCAAATGCAGCCAGCATTTGCTCCTTCATCCGCACAAAACATTCAGGGTCTATATACCGGGTATAGATGAGCCCGTACACCGTGCTGATGAGCTGGGAAATGATGATCACGATAAATACGGCCTGGAACGCATCTTTCAACTGAATGACGCCGCCAAAGGCCAACCGCTGACGCCTTGCTGTGATGAAATAAAAGATCACGGGGATGACGAACATAAAGAAGCCGAAAGCGCTGAATGCCCAGAAGTTCCATTTCAGGATATACAGGAAGGTGATGGTGGTCAGGAACATCGAAATGAAACCGACCATCAGCCCGTAGCGCACCGGGATCGCAAATTTGTTTTCTGGCGCTGCCGGCTGTGCCAGTGGAGTAGACTCAAATATTTCGGACATATTATTGGTTTTTTATTGGTTTAAAATTACCTGGTTATTGTGCACAATGCCTATGACAGCGCTGCTGAAGGTCTTGTCTGAAAAAGGATTGTTGCGGGATTTGGATTTCAGAGTGCCTGCCGGGAAATGGCCGCCGGTAGCGAAAAGGGTCAGATCCGCTGCCGCTCCAGCTTTAATCTCTTTGCCGAGGCCAAATATACCTGCAGGATTGCTGCTGAAAGCTGCCACGATCCGCTCCAGGGGCACATGATCTTTCAGTGCTTCGAAAGCGATGGCAAAAGCATGCTCCTGTATATTCATGCCGTCTGCAGCATATTCAAACTCTTTGGTTTTGGCATCCCAGTCCTGTGGATGATGATGAGAGCAGATACAATCAATTGTACCGTCTTTAATACCTTCTATCAGGGCAAGCCTGTCGGCTTCGCTGCGGATAGGCGGGTTTACTTTATAAGCGGCATCATAATTGCCCAGTATGGTATCGTTGAGTGCCAGGTGGTAAGGGGTGACCGAACAGCTGATGTTCAGGCCTTCCGCTTTTGCCTGCCGGATCATGGCTACGGATGTTGCCGCTGATACGCCTGTCACATGCAGCCTGGAGCCTGTGTAGCGCAAGAGTTCAATGTCCCGGTACAAGTGTATGGTCTCTGCCAGCGCAGGGATGCCGGGCATACCCAGGCGGGTGCTTTCCGTGCCTTCATGCATCAGGCCGCCGGCCGACAAAGAGCTGTCTGACGGGATCTGCAGGAGCACCCCGTCAAAGGCTTTGACATACTCCAGTGCTTTCAGCATCAGGTTGGCGTTTTGTACCGGCTTCCATCCGTCGCTGAAGGCTATGGCGCCATGCGCCTGCATATCCAGCATTTCTGCCAGCGCTTTGCCTTCTAAGTGGGCCGAAACCGAGCCGATAGGGTACAGCGATACGGCCTTGCCTTCAGCCTGCCGGATCAGGTATTGCACCACCGATTTGGTGCTCACGGCAGGATAGGTGTTCGGTGCCGCAAACACTTTGGTGAACCCTCCGGCTGCGGCCGCTTTCAGTCCTGTGGCGATTGTTTCCTTATGTTCGAATCCGGGTTCGCAATAGTCGGCAAAGATATCGGTCCAGCCCGGGCTGACCTGCAGCCCTTCTGCCGCTATCACCTGGTCTGCATCAGGTTTGTCCAATTTGTCGCCTATTGAATGAATCACTCCATTGTCAATAAAAATATCGACGGTTTTCAAATGATGAGGCGATGATGCGTCAATCATTTTTGCTCCGCGTATCCATATTGTCATAGAAAAGAAAATTAAGTTGTAATTGTGCTTTTTTGTATCAGGTTCCTGCTGAGTAACCAGGTTTCCCAGCCCAGCATTAAGACCGCTAAAATAGTACAAAGTTTCCACAGCGGGAAAGTAGATTGCTGCTTTGCCGTCAGGGCTTTATTTTCCGCATCGGCGGCCTGCCATTTTATGTCTTTGCCGCGCCAGTTTTGCTGCAATTGTGCCAGGCTCCAGCTTGCCAGCTCGCTTTCTTTCCGGTCCAGGTTTACGGCTATGACCGTACTGTCTCCCTGGCCTGTACCGGCGGCGGTATAGAATCCCGCTTCACGGGCCATCTGTCCGGCAAACAACAGCACGCCCATGCCTTCGGCCCTTTGGGGGGGGATAACATCCGTATTGGCCTTGCGGAGATGGAGCAGGTTTTGTTCGTTCCCCCCGGCCCGGTTCACAAACAGGGGCTCTTTCTGCCCGGCTGTGATCGCAAAGATCGTATTGCCCTGGGCAAGGCTGGCCATCTGGTACAGGAAAGGCACGAAGAAATAACTTGACTGGAAATTGCCATTTGAGGGATCGATAGGGGTGGCACAAAGGTACAGTTGCCCTTTCCCGCTGCTGTACAGCGCAAAGAAGGGGTCGCCGTTGCGGAAACTGAAAACGGATTGTTGCCCGGCGCTCAGGCCGGCTTTCAGGATGTAGTGGTTGCGGGCAAAAGGCAATTGTACATTTTCAGGCACATGCTCAAACATATCCCTGATCAGGCGGCTCCCGCTCTGCACACCGGCCACCGTTTGAGCGCTGGTATCCCAACCGCTGATGCGAATATCGGCCAGTTGTTGCAAGCCGGCATTCATCGCTTCGGCCCGGACCTGCTGCCCGGGAAAGATGCCTACATTCTGACCGCGGAGCAGGCTTTGCTGCAATTTTGCCGCCAGGCCCTCATCCAGGCTGGTCAGGCCGTTGAGCAGGATCAGGTTATAGGAGCTGATATCCTCCGGTACGGAACCGGTGCCGGTCTCCGTGACTTTGAAGCCTGCATAGGAGCGGAGTGCAGCCTGGAGAAAAACATTGGGCGCAGACTCGTTGAGCAGCAACACACTCAGTTCCGGGCTGCTGCGGGCTGCAATGATAAAGGTATCGTCGAAATGCACACCCGGGTCATTCAGGGTAAGCTGTAATTTCTGCCAGCCATTCCCGTTTACCTGGAAAGAAAGCGTGTCGTAATGCTCTTTGGTTTCTGTAAAAACAGGAGATGCGGCACTTTTGACCACGCCATCCACGCTCAATTGCAAGACACTGCTGTTTTCGGGTGCTTCGCCAAAATAACGGGTGCGGACCACCAGCTTGTTGCCCTGGTTGCTTTGGAGCACCGGGGTTTCGAAATAAGCGGTATCAATGTAGACATTCTGTACTTTGTTGCCGCTGATCTTTACCCCGTTGAACTGTATGTCTTTCAGCTGCGCCTGCTGTGGTGCGGAAGCAAAAGCATGCTGCTGGAAATCCGATAAATAGTAAAAATCAGTTTTTTCGCCCTGGCTCATACCCTGGAGTTCGCCGAGCACCTGGGTACTGGTTTTGGACACGGAGGAGAGGCTTATAGCCCGGATAGCCTGTTCTGCCTGCGTCCGGTTGACCGGGAGGTAGCTGTAAGGTTTGTCATTGCTGAGCACAAGAAATTTGCCATTCCCGTACTGCAGCAGGTGCAGGGCATTTTCTTTTGCGATGTCCAGCAGGCTGCGTTGCCCGTTGCGCAGGGACATGCTGGGGGAGTTGTCGATGTATACGGCTACAAGAGTGGTGTTTGCCGCAGCATTGTTGTTGTTTTTAAAAAACGGCTGGGCAAACGCAAGGACCAGCAAAGCCAGGAAAAGCATGCGCGCAGCCATCAGCCATTTATACCGCACCTGCGATTGCTTGCGGGAATGCAGCTGCAGGTTTTTCAGGAAACGCGTATGTGGAAAAAAAACGGTTTTGTACCTGCGGAGATTGAACAGGTGTATGAGCAGGGGAATGAGCAGGCTAAGCCCGGCCACCAGGAAAATAGGGAATGTAAACTGCACAGTCCAAATGTAAGTAATCGGGCTTAAAAATAGCAGGATGGTCTGCTGCTTTTACCGGTAGAGCTCAATTTTAAAGTCATCGATCAGCAGGTCCCTTCTGCCCAGGGCCCAGATATGGGCATGAATCACATCCCCGTCTTTGATCTGCGCGGGCAGGGGGGCAAAGAAATAAACGGTACCCCAGGTATGCAGGCGCACATCGAACAGTGTAAAACCGCCGGGCGGCAGGGGCTGCTCTGCCAGGCCGATCTTATTGTTGATCACGGTGCCTTTCCAGTAATACAGGCCGGTATCGCTTTTGATCTCCAGTACTATAAGGTGATTGTCATAAAAACCGCTGTACTCCGGGGCATTGAACCTGCCGCTGAGCTTCAGCCATTTGCCTCCTTTGAAGCTCTCGGCGTCATAGGTCACATTTAGCGCTCCTTCAGGGTACTCGTCGCCATGCTGTAAGTGGTAAAATTTAGAGCGGTTAAACGTGTCATAGATCACATTGGGATTGTCAAACTGTTCGAAATCCTGTACCGCCAGCGTACGGAGCAAGCTCAGTTTGCTTTGATCCGGCTGAACGATCTCGTTGTCGTAGGTCACGATATCTTCGTAATGCATCGTGTACCGGAACAACATATTCAGGTTAAACGTCTTTGTCGAATTCTCACTCCAGAGAATGCCTTTCTCCTGCTGCAGGCAATAGGAAACAGAAATAGCGGAAAGAAATACAGTGACCAGGGTAAAGCTGAAGATGACCACCTTGTTTTGCCTGAGGATAAAAGAAACGAGCGCCACCAGCGGAAAGGCCAGCAGGGGAGTAATGTTGATCATCGGCCTGGATCCCAGCCCGTTGATGTAATTGTAGCAATACCAGGCATAGATCACGTAGATGAATACCGGCAGCGAGCAGATGATGATCAGGAAAAACGGTTTTAATTTTTTGACAAAAAAGAGGCCGGTGATGGAAAGGATCATTACCGGGCAGTACACCAGCCAGCCGTTTTTGTAGGAAAAAAGCCCCTCGTAGATACGCGGATGCTTCCAGTTGAAGCCCTGGTTTGCTCCGTAACTGTAAAACAGGTAATGGCCCGTCAGGGTTTTCCAGTACAGGAGTTGCGGAATGATAAGGGGTACGGACAGCAATGCTGCCAGCAGGATCTTGCCTTTGTGTGCGTTGAGAAAACGGAGCTTGGCCTTGAACGTATCCCAATTGTACACATTGTACAGCAGGGGCACAGAGAGGAACAGCAAGTCTGTAGGGCGGATCAGGGCGATCATACCCAGGCTCAGGGCCGCCAGCAGGAAATAGCGGAAACGCGGCGATTCATGCGCGCGCAGGGTAAAATACAGCAATGAGGATACCAGGAAGAAAATGTTGATATGCGCCATCCCGGCCTGCAAAGTGGCAAACCACAGGTAGTTGGTCCCCAGGGCGATGATACAGAGGCCCAGTAAAGCAGATGTCTTGTCAAAGAAGCGCTTCAGGCACAGGAAGAGAATATACAGGCCCAGTACGGCATAGAACAGGGTGGAAACCTGGATCGAAAAGTTATAAATGTCGTCAAAGCCGTCTGCCGGGAGCCCACGTATTTTTTCATAGGCATGCGCTGCCAGGAAGAAGGGTAGCTCCATCAGGGCGATACCGTAAGTGTACTGGTTCATCAGGTACCCTGTCGGTGTGACCATGATCCGCGACAGGTAGTCGCGCACTTTGTTCCTGCCAAAGGAAACCTCTGTTCCCGCAGGGAGCTCCTGCGGTTCTTTGAAGGTGCCGTAGATGAGGGCGGAGGGCAGGTAATTGTAATAGCCCATCGCATCGCCGTAGTAGTTGCCCCTTTCTTTGCCCAGGAAGACATAGAACAGGCTGCCCACAATGATCATCAGCGCAATGATTTCCGAATTGATCTTCCCTTTCATGCCCGTTATTAGTCTATCCTGCGAATATCAGCACCCAACATGTTCAGGCGCGTATCTATGGATTCATACCCGCGGTCTATCTGTTCGATGTTCTGGATCACGCTTTTGCCTTCGGCAGACAAGGCGGCGATCAGCAGGGCCACACCTGCCCGGATATCGGGGGAGACCATCGTGATGCCCCGGAGCTGCATGCCCCTGTTCAGACCAATTACGACCGCCCTGTGCGGGTCGCAAAGTACGATCTGCGCGCCCATTTCGATCAGCTTATCCACGAAGAACAGGCGGCTCTCAAACATCTTCTGGTGTACGAGCACCGTGCCTTTGGCTTGCGTGGCCGTTACGAGCACAATGCTGAGCAGGTCGGGGGTAAAGCCCGGCCAGGGGTGGTCGTAGACGGTCAGGATAGACCCGTCGATAAAGCGCCTGATCTGGTAGTTTTCCTGTGCAGGAATGAAAATATCGTTTCCTTGTACTTCGAGGTTGATGCCGAGTTGCTGGAAGGTTTCCGGGATATTGCCCAGGTGGGCCACATCAGCGTCTTTGATCCGGATCTCGCTCTGGGTCATAGCAGCCAGCCCGATAAAGGAACCGACTTCGATCATATCGGCCAGCAGGCGGTGTTCGCAGCCGCGCAGTTCTATTACGCCTTCTACACGCAGCAGGTTGGAGCCGATACCGGTGATCCGGGCGCCCATGGCATTCAGCATACGGCAAAGCTGCTGCAGGTAGGGTTCGCATGCGGCATTGTAAATCTCCGTAGTGCCTTCGGCCATTACGGCCGCCATCAGTACATTGGCTGTGCCGGTGACGGAAGGTTCTTCCATATGCAGGAAAGTTCCTTTGAGCTGTGTACAACTCAGGGTAAAACGGTTGCGTTCACTGTCAAATTCAAAAGAAGCGCCCAGCTTTTCAAAACCCCGGATATGGGTGTCCAGCCTGCGCCGGCCGATCTTGTCGCCGCCGGGCTGCGGGATCATCGCTTTGCCATAGCGGGCCAGCAAAGGCCCGGCCAGCATCACGGCTCCCCGCAGTCTGCCCGATTTATGCTGGTAAGTCTGCCCGGAAAAATAGTCCAGGTTCACATCATCAGCCTGCAGGATCACCGTATTGGCTTCAGGCCGTTCAACGCGCACGTTCATATCGCCCAACAGCTCGATCAGCATGTTCACATCCAGGATGTCGGGTACATTGGTAAAGGTTACCGGCTCTTTGGTGAGCAGGGCGGCGCACAATACCTGCAGCGCCTCGTTTTTAGCGCCCTGGGGTACGATGGTGCCGCTGAGCTTCCTGCCGCCGCGTATTTCAAATGAACTCATAACAGCTTCTTTTGTTTAAAAGTACAGTGAAGGACTATTTGTTTTTAAAATTGCGGTTTTTATTATTGTTGTTTTTGTTACCGCCGCCACCGTTCTGGTTGTTGCCACCGCCGTTGCCATTCTGTTTCCGGTTGTTTTTGTTTTTAAAGTTGCGGTTGTTGTTATTGTTCTTACCCTGGCCCTGGAAATTGCTGCGGGGGTCGAAATGTACTTTGTAGCCACCGCTTTCAAACTTCATTTCCCCGTTGCTGATGATATTCAGTTCACTTTTGACCATATCGTCGTGCACCGGCTCTTTGTGCCAGTTGGTGTAGGCCAGCTTCATGTAGTAGCCGACAGTCTGGGTATAGCCCTTACGCTTCTCGGGGTCATCTTTCAGGCCTTTGGCGATCAGGTTTTGCAGGTTGCGGCCCAGGTGCCGGTGCTTGATGGGGCGCTGCGGGTAAGGCAGGGGGGCGGGTTTCATGGCCAGCTGCTCTTCTGTAGGAGCAGGGTAGGGCCCGTCCACATCCAGGCGGAAGCCGGTCATCTGGTGCAGGTGGTCCCAGAGCTTATGCTCATAGTCTTCCATGGTTTTCAGGTGCGGGGTGAGCAGGCTCATCAGCTGTATCACTACCTGTGCCTGTTGCAGGCGTTTTTCCCTGTCCTCTATGGTCAGCAGGTATTCCACCATTTTCTGTACGTTGCGGCCATATTGAGGCATCAGCAGCCTGCCGCGGGAACTATTGTATTCCATTAAATAATTTGAATTAAAAAATAAGTAAAAAACGGTTTGCAGTCAGCAGGAGGGGGGCTGGATCAGGTCTTCTCAAGAATGAAAACCCGGGAGGCAAGGTTCCGTTGCACAGCAAATATAAGTGATCAACATTAAATAAACGCATATCGCTGTCCGTTAAAACCTATAAGGTTTTAAAAACCTTATAGGTTTTATTGCTGCCTGGCAAAAAATGCTTACATGCCCCATAATATGCAAAAGAAAAATGGTGTTTTCTTTCCCGTTGTCATGCCGCAGGCATCTGTACACCCCCCCGGGACTCTTTTCTGTATTGCGATGTGTAAAATTGGTCATTTCCGGAATCTTTTCAAACGGCAGATGCCTGCGGCATGACAATGCAACAGGAAGAATAGGTTCCGTTTTTTGTTTCGCTCGCAAAGCCTTTTTCAATAAAAGGTGCCGGATGCATATTGTGCTATAACTGCACATCCCCTTCAAACACAAAGCCGGCAGGCCCCGTCAGCACCACGTCTACCGCACTGCCAGCCGTATCTTTGGTGAAAGACACATTCAGTTTGCCGCCCGGGGTCAGTATGTCGGTGGAAAATGTACCGGTCTGGTCTTTTGATGCGGCAATGGCGCAGGCCGTTACCCCGGTGCCGCAGCTCAGGGTTTCATCTTCCACACCGCGCTCGTAAGTGCGTACGTACAGTCCGCTTTCGATCACCTGTGCAAAGTTTACATTGATGCCGTTTGGGGCAAACCTGTCCCTGTTGCGGATCTCACGGCCCTGGTGCACCACATCTGTCTGGGCTACATCATCTGTCCAGACAACGTAGTGGGGAGACCCTGTATTCAGGATGCTGAAGTTGTCGGAATGCTGGATTTCATGAACCTCATTCATTTCCAATGCTATGATGTTTTCCCCGGTGAACTGCGCATGGTGTTCCCCGTCAATGGCTACAAAAAAAGCCTTGTCGCCGACCAGGCCCAGGTGACGGGCGAATGCGGTAATACAGCGTCCGCCGTTACCGCACATCGTACTTTCCCGGCCATCTGCATTGTAATACACCATACGGAAGTCGTGGTCTGCCGCATGCTCCAGCAGCATCAGGCCGTCAGCCCCGATGCCGAAGCGGCGATGGCACAGCAGCGCGATCTGCTCCGTAGTCAGGGCCGTTTGCTGTGCCCTGTTGTCGATCAGGATAAAGTCGTTTCCTGCCCCCTGGTATTTATAAAAATGGATCATGCCGCTGTTTATTTGTTGCCGATGTATTGTTCTGCCTGCGAATTGTTGTTGACCTCCCCGCTTCCGGTGATGCTGTTGTTGTACAGCAGGTTGCGCCAGTTGCTGTTTCTTTTTTCTCCTACTACCGTGGAGTGCAGCAGTTCGTAGCCCCCAAAAGTACGGCCTGCCTTGTAAAAGAGGAATATGCCTTCACGCTGCTGCTTTTCGGTAATGAAGTATTGCCAGATCTCGTAGGGCAATGCCCCGGTTTCGCTGTTCACAATGATGCGGTCGCTGGGCTTGCCGTACTGCATATAAATCCTGCCTCGGTCGGTTTCGTAACCCGGTTTGCCCCCATCGCCGAACAGGCGGTTCACTTCTTTGATCTGTGCGGTAAAAGCTTTCCAGGGTTGCTCGGGGTTTTGCTTATTTCTTTTTTCCCAGAAATTGTAGATGAAGTATTTGCTGTACAACTCATCCGGCTTGCGCAGGAAAGCCTCTATACTGGCGCCCTCCGTGGGATCTGCGACCAGCAGCATCATTTTCAGGATCGCACGGACCTGGCTGGCAGTATATTTGCCTACAAAAGTGGTGGTCAGGTCCAGTACATGCAAAGCTTTGCCGGGCTCTGCATTTTTATCGATAGTATCTTCCTCCGCTGCAAGCTGCTTCGGGCGGGTGCGGGTACTGAAACGTTGCAGGAAAACGCTTTTTTTGTCCAGCACCATATCGTATTTGTCGCTGAGCACAATGTTGAGGTAGTAGTTGCCGGAATAAACATTTTGCAGGTCAAAGCTGCCATGAAAGGCCTGGAAGCTCGCTTGCTGGATCAGGCTGTCTTTCTTTTCCTTACCGGGTACCGGGCTGCCAAAAGGTTTCCAGGAAAGGTAGGTCGTTATCTTTAAAGGCCTGTTCCCTTCTTTTGTCCGGGTGGCATCGTAGGCTTCATAGTAGAAGAATAAACGGTCGCGGTGCTCATCCAGGTAATTGCTGTTCAGCGGCAGGTCAAGGAAGCCATTGCGCGTGAACAGGCTGGCCGTGCTGCTTTCAAAGAAAGTATCGAGCAGCTGCACACCTGAAAGAAAGGGATCGTTTGCAGGGGCAGGGTGTATCGTCAGTGTATCCTTGTATTCATAAGCCTGGTCGGTATGGCTGGGTTCGTACAATGCAATCTGTACGCTGTAGTGATCCGGGGGCAAGGTATAGGTGTACTGGTCGGTAATGGATTGGGCCAAAGCATCGGGCAGTGTAGGCTTGCCGGGAGTCACCATTTTAAAGCTCTCTTCTTTGTAGATGCCGGAAGCATTGCTGAAACGGATGGTGCAGACAAACAGCGCCTCAAAATCTCCCCTGGTATTCTTATTAAAATGTATGGTATTGCTTTGCGCGCGCCAGTTCAGCACTATATTTGCTGCGTAATTGTTGCCGGTCTTTTTATAAAAAACGCTTGATGTGGTGGTAGCGCGTATGGCCAGTGCCGGGCTATAGCATCCCAGCATCCCTAAACAGATCAAAACAATCCTCAAACTCATTCATTTATTTTTTGCAAGGTACTAAATCGGTATTATCTCTGTTGCGTATGCCCTTTGTTGTTTGCCCCATACTTCCCTTTCCTAATATCCATTGGTGGTCGTTTGCCGCTGCAGGCCCGGAACTGCTGGCTGACGATACAGAACATTTTGAAAAAATGAGCTTCCGCAACCGCTACATGGTCTGCGGGGCAGACGGACCTTTGACACTGAGCATCCCCATCGTACAGGGACGGCAGCAAAGGAGACCGATGAGCCAGGTGCAGATCGACAACAAAACAAAGTGGCAGGTACAGCATTGGCGTACCCTGGAAAGCGTGTACAACCGTTCACCGTATTTTGAATTTTATGCACAGGAGTTGCAAACATTGTACCGGGAACCCTTTGAATCCCTGGTCGATTTCAGCATGCAGAGTATCCGCCTGCTCGGGAAATTAAGTGGTATTGCTACAAATATCCGCCAAGCCACGCAGTACCAAAAGCGCTATCCTGATGTCGCGGCAGATATCAGGGCTGATTTCAGAAGCAAGGACTATGCCGCTGAGCCGGGCCGCTTTCCTGTTTACCACCAGACATTTGAAGACCGGCATGGTTTTTTGCCCAATCTCAGCCTGCTGGACCTGCTGGCTGCCGAAGGCAGGAATGCGAAGATATACCTGCCTAAGCCCACCCTGCAGCAGTAAGCGCTACCAGTCCTTCTCTGCTTTTACAGGAGTGCCATACTTTTTCTTGTTTTTTTCCTGCAGCTTTTTCTCTTCCTGTTGCAGGGCGTTCAGCAGTTGCTCGGCCTGCTTTTCACTGAGTTTGCTGGGCTGGGGCTGAGGTTTCTGCTCCTCTTGTTTTTCCTGCTCACCCTCTTTAGGCTGCTGGTCTTTTTGCTCGTCCTTTTTTTGTTCGTCCTGCTTCTGCTGGTCTTGCTTTTGCTGCTGCTCTTTCTGATCCTGGTCTTTTTTGTCCTGGTCCTTGTTTTTATCTTTTCCGCCCCCGCCTTCTTTTTTCAGCATTTGTCTGGCATAGGAAAGGTTGTACTTGGCGTCTGCATCCTGGGGATTGTTGCGCAGGGTTTTTTTATAGGCCTCAATCGCCTCTTCCCATTTTTTTTCCGCCATATACGTGTTGCCAATGTTGTAATTGGCTTCGGAGTTTTCTTTCCGGTCTGCCGTCTTCTTTGCGGCGGCTTCGTAAGCCTTACGGGCAGGCTCTACCTGTTTTTGCTGGTAGAGCGCATTGCCGAGATTATAAGAGCTTTTGCCGGCATAGGTTGTGTCTTTCTGCAAAGCCCGGCCATATTGGGCTGCAGCATCTTTATACCGGCCTTCTTCATAGAGTTTGTTGCCGTTCGCAATCAGTTTTTTAGAAGACTGCGCCCCGGCAGGCACGGCAGTAGCAAA
>JAEUVW010000156.1 GCA_016786525.1 Chitinophagaceae bacterium | reverse complement strand
ATCTGAATCGGCAGCGAAGGTAAGCGATACTGCAGAAAAAATCCTTAAAAAAAACCTGGCAAATTTTAACATTTCCCTTGACATGAACTGCAAAAAAATTTAATTTTACCGTCCCTAAGAGGCATAAAGCATTAAAGCACAATGAATACCTATTTTAAAAAACATGCATTGCTTACAGCAATGATATTGCTATCAGTACACCTACACGCACAAATAATAAAATCTTATACCTTTTCACAGCTTTCGGCCAACAGCTATCAACGCCTGTCCGATTCGCTGAAGAAAAATAAAAACTGCCCTGTAGTCCTGGCGAACAAAAAAGCCCAGGCCGAATTTGAAAAAAGCTGGAAATCGAGAAACGAGCGGATCGCTAAAGACCTGGACAACAACAACTACATCAAAGACAATGTGGTGTACCCTTATATCGAAGCCATCGTACAGGAGCTTGTCAGCAACAACACGCAACTGATCCCCTATAAAGTCACCGTACTGCTGGACCGCACCGAAGTCGCGAATGCCACTTCATTCGGTGAGCACATTATAGCAGTCAATGCGGGGATTGTGATCAGTGCTCAAAACAAGGAAGAGCTTTCCCTGTATATTGCCCATGAATTAGCGCACGACATCCTGAAGCATACCGAGCAGGCCATGAAAGCGCATGCCGAAATTATCGTATCAGACGATTACAAAGAATCGCTGAAGAACGTATTGAGTTCAAAATATGGCCGCTACAGCCAACTGATGAAAATCACGGAAAGTATGTCTTTTGACCGGAACAGGCATAGTCGTTATTCTGAGCAGGCAGCGGACTCCCTGGCCATTTTACTGGTAAAGAACAGCAATATTTCGTTTGATGCGGCCAGCTTTCTGAACCTGGATACGATGGGCAATCAGTACCAAAGAAAGCTCAGCCAGGGTGTAAGGCCCCGGCTGAACGGACTGGGCATCACCGTAGATGAAAACTGGTTTATGAAACGATCCCGCGGATTGTCGGCAGCAAAATATAATTTCAAAGATATCAGCAGTAAAAACGATTCTTTGAAAACGCACCCGGACTGCCGGTCCCGTTACGAACACACCCTGGCCCAAAGCAGCAGCACCCCGGTTAAAACAGCGATCCCCAAAAACGTAAAGGATGCAGCTTTTGAAATTGCGATCATGGACTTGTATGTCAACCGGAACATAACGCGCTGCTTCTACCGCCTCATGCAGGAAAAAGAAGCCTATGAAAATCTCCCTATCTACGACTTTATGAGCCATGCCCTGTTGAACAGTCTTTTGGTGTCTGTAAAAGACATGGAGCGCTTTAACGTTTTACGAATCAGAAAAAAGGAAGACGTCAGCCCCGACTATTTCGAATTGCAGAACTTCCTGGAACAAATACCGGAAAAAAACCTGGCGGAATCCTGCGCCCAGTTGAATAAAGCTCCAGCACCGGGTAAAGAGGAGCAGGGACTGATCGAATACCTCCAGATGATGAGCACCGACAATGCTGATAAAAAAACAGCGGTGAAGAGTCATACCAAAAATTTTAAAGACAGCTTTCCTTCCAGTATCTATCTCGAACTTTTTTAAAACAAACAAACTAAAACAAACAACCCCTAAATGAAAAAAATCACAGGTTTACTATGCCTTATACTGGCCTTTCACAGTGGCAAAGGACAGTCTAAAGTTTTCAGAGAAGTAAATAAAGACATCGAGACCAAGATTGAGACCATTACCCAGGATAACAGCCTTGTGGGATATCTTGTCTTTACAAAGCTGGAAAAAATCAGCGCAGACTCCTTCCGCTATAAACTGTCCTTCCTGGACGAAAACCTGAACGATATCGGCACATATTCTTTCAGCAACCAAAACCTGCAAATACAGGATGTTGCCTTTGATAATGATGTGCTGTGTGTCGGTTATTTGCGTAACGATGCCCCGCAAGAAATGAAACCAAGAGAGTTTGCCCAAAAAATAAAGAAAGTAAAATCCAGTGTTTACCTGCAATTCCTGAACCTTAATGGTCAATTGCTCAATGATCATTCCGAACCGGTGAATGCAAGCTATTCCGAGTATGAATTTATACCTGCAAAAGTGTACTTTACCACTATTGCTCCTGTCCGGTCTTTTAAAGGTTCGCTTACGACGCCGATCCGTATCCGGAACATACCCGGTACAGGCTTTTGTGTCACTTATGCAGAAAGCAAATTTGTCAACGGCAGCAAAATCAGTGATCCCAACACCTTCCTGAATGCAGGCAATAAACAATGGGTGCGTTCTTTTGACTATTCGGGTAAAGATCTGTGGAAAAAACAGCTGCCTGATTCTAAAGTATTATATAGCATAGCCCTTACCAGTGCATCCAATATCTACATCTTACGCAAAAGCCTGAATAAGGAAGTGATCGCGGCTACCGAGGGAGGCTTTGACCTGCTGAGCCTGCGCGCCTCCGACGGGCACCTGGCCAAATCCCAAAAGCTCGCCGGAAAGGATGGAAACACCTTAAAAGTGCTGAACTTCTCCAATGAAATCAATCAGAATGCTCCCATCGTCAGTGGTCTTATCGTCAAGGAAAACATAGGTACGGTATCTGAAAAGAAAATCGCCAAAGGGCAGAACATGGGTGTCTTTACCCTGAATGCCGAAGACTCTGTCTTTACCACCAATATGTCTTACTGGTCGAAGGGAGAGTACAAACCCCAGATCAGCAAAAAAAGCTACCTTACAGAAGCCCGGTCTTACCCGGGCCTGAACTATGCCTTTACTGACCCTGAAAACAACACCTATTTTGTAGGCACCGGTATCAAGAAAAGAGTCAGGTGGGGTTCTATCGCGGCCGCTGTCATTACAGCACCTTTGCTGGTCCCTCCGATCTATATTTTTGCATTGGGCGGCAGTGTAAAATACAGGTACCAGGATGCCGTGATCCTGAAACAGGATGCCAAAGGGAAACTGAGCTTTCACGCCAACCTGGAATCGAACAATTCGAAAAAGAACCGTTTCAGCCTGTCCAGCTTTAAGGATAAATCCTATTTTACCGTCAACCAGAGTAAAAACCTGGTGCTGAACGATGAGAAGAGCATTTTCATCTATGACATACCCAGCAAGACCGTATTAAAGAAGATCGCACATAAGGAAGACGGTGTCAAAACAGAAATATTCAAGGCGAAAGAAGGCCATATCATGATTGCAGAATACAACGCAAACGACAAGTCTACCAAGTTATCTATTGAAGCTTTGTAGGCAAACTTCTGATAAACCCAACAAAAAGTACCGTATTCATACGGTACTTTTTTTATAAAGGGCGGACCTCAAACGCTTCTGCCAGCTCAGCAAGGTCCTTCACCACCGTTTCCAGCAAGGGAATCCCTTTTTCCCGGCGTTCGGCCTCCATTTGCCGTTCCGGATCACCGGGTATGACGACTTGTTTTTCTCCTGCTACCGTAGCCGCGTCCCTGAAGCGGCTGATCCACTGATCCATATGCTGCTTGAAGTCGGCAGCAGGACGGAACGCATCCACACGCATGGCACCGAAGAAGTGGCCGATGCCTTTACCCGGCATATCGGCTGCCAGCGGCAGGAAGCTGACAAAAGGAGGTACCCAGGGGCCGTAGTTGGCACCGCTGAGCACCGCTGAAAAGATGTCCACCACGCTGCCCAGTGCATACCCCTTATGGCTGCCCTGTTCCCGGGTCCCCCCCAGGGGCAACAGGGCCCCACCCTCTTTTACCTCGTGCTGGTTCGTGGAAATATTGCCCTCTTTATCCTGTATCCAGCCTGCCGGTGCGGCCTGGTTCTTGCGTTGCAGGATTTCCAGTTTACCATTGGCAGCCGTAGTGGTGGCCATATCCATCACAAAGGGAGCCTGTGTGCCCGCAGGTATGGCTACCGCGATCGGGTTCGTGCCCAGCAGCCGCTCTGTAGAAAAGGTCGGG
>JAEUVW010000151.1 GCA_016786525.1 Chitinophagaceae bacterium | reverse complement strand
AAAGTCTCCGTCTTTTGATAATTTGAGTACATACGCGTCTAAGGAATCGGCTGTCATCACTTCCTCTGCAACTCCCGGGTCAAAATCCGCAGCTCCCATAAAATTTCCGGCAACATACACATCCCCGGATTTATCTATGGTAACAGAACGGGAAGTATTGGAAGGGCGTGGTGCGCTACTCTTATTTTCTACCTGCCTGGCCCAGGCAAAATCTCCGGCTATGTCCAGCTTTAGGATAAAGGTCTGCGGTCTTACAGCACTTAATTCAGATACGCCTGCTCCGGGATCGAAATCAACGATTCCGGTGAAACTACCCACTGTATAGGTATTACCCAGCCCGTCAGCAGCAATGCTGAAGCTGGTCGTAATGGAGTCGGCATACCCGCAGGATTTTGCCCATACAAAACCACCATCTTTGTCCAGCTTGGAAATATAAAAGTCCTGACCACCCGCTGTGTGGAGCGGAAAAAGCCCTGCTCCCGGGTCAAAGTCAACAGTATCGATGAAAGCGCCGGTCGTATACACATTGCCGAAATCATCTGTTGCAATCGCTTTTGGGGTGCTGTAACTGTTGTAGCCTCCCATTTGCTTCGCCCAGATAAAGTCTCCATCCTGGTTGTATTTGGCGACAAACATCTCCTGCGTGGTATCTGCTGTCATTTCAAAAATGCCCGCTCCCGGATCAAGGTCTATCTTGCCGTTAAAAGCACCGGCCAGGTAGATGTTGTTTGCCGTATCCAGGGTAAGATAAGCATCGGTTTTGACGCCGGACCCGCCCAGTTGTTTCACCCAGACAAAATTGCCATCCTTGTCAAATTTGGAAACAAATATGTCGTAATAGGTTGATACTGCAGTCAGCGTACTGGTGCCCGGCCCCGGATCGAAATCGAAGCTGTTGCGGAACCTGCCGCTGGTGTAGATGTTCCCGTCCTTATCGGTGGCTACCGAGTGTGTATTTTCTGCACCGGAGCTGCCCGTACCATGGACCCATTCAAATTTGTGCGACTGTGCAGTCACGAGCCCTGCAAGCGCTAATGCAGGGAAGAGGAGTGATAGTTTTTTCATGAATTTTGGTTTTAAAAAGTGTTTGTTTGTTATAAAAGGTTTGGGTTTTACTGTATAAAGGGGCTTAACCCAGGCCGATCTCCTGGTGCTGCTCCGGTATCTGCACGTCGCGGAAGCCCTTGGCGATCAGCCTGCTCTTAAAATGCTGCTGCACATCGTATTCGCCATGTACCAGGAAGAGTTTTTCCACTTCGCGCGGCTCCTGGCAGGACAACCACTGGCTCATGTCTCCATAGTCGCCGTGGGCACTCATGCTCTTGATGACACCGACTTCTGCTTTGACCATATAGCGCTTGCCGAATATAGATACTTCGGGAGCGCCTGCGCTCAACCTGCCGCCCAGCGATTGGGGTTCGCAATAGCCGACGATCAGGATGGTGTTTTTGCCGTGTTCGATGCCGTGGGCAATATGATGCTTGACGCGGCCGGCTTCCGCCATGCCCGATGCGGATATGATCACACAAGGTTCGTTGCTGGCATTCAGCGCAATGGATTCTTCCACAGATTCTACCAGCTGCAGGCCTTTGAAGTCAAATACGTCTTCGTCGTGCTTCAGCAATTTCTGCACGGCGGGGTTAAAGCATTCGTCGTGTTCTTTAATGATCCGGGTGGCTTTGATCGACAGGGGGCTGTCTACATAATACTTGACGGGCGGCAGGCGGTTTTCCAGCTCCAGGCGGTTCAACGCATAGAGCAATTCCTGCGTACGGCCTACGCTAAAGGCGGGTATGATGAGTTTTCCTTTCTTCTGCAGGCAGGTATGTTCGATGTAGCGCACCAGCTCATCAATGATCGGTTTGGCATCTTCGTGCAGTTTATCGCCGTAGGTGCTTTCCATGATGATCACATCGGCCTGGGGGAAAGTATCCGGTGAACGCAGGATCACATCCCGGTACCGGCCGATATCGCCGCTGAAGGTAATACGGCGTGTTCGGCCTTCCTCTTTTATCTTGAGGTTGATGGCCGCACTGCCCAGTATATGCCCGGTATCGGTATACAGCAACTCGATCTCCTCATCGATCGGGAAAGGCTTGTTGTAAGCGACCAGCTTGATCAGGGGAAATACATTGTATGCATCCTCAACGGTGTACAGCGGTTCGACCAGATCGCGGCCCTCGCGCCTGCGTTGTTTGTTGATGTGCTCTACGTCCGATTCCTGTATTTTGGCAGAGTCGGCCAGCATGATTTTGGCCAGGTCTTCGGTAGGCTCTGTGCAGAAAATGGGGCCACTGTAGCCGGCTGCCACCAGGCGGGGCAGCAAACCGATATGGTCTATATGGGCATGCGATATGATCACATAGGAAAGCTCTGTGGGTTCAAAGCCGAAGTCTTTGTTCAGGCCGAGTGTCTCTTTACCCAGTCCCTGGAACATGCCGCAGTCCAGCAGTATTTTTTTGCCGTTATTGAGATGGATGATATGCTTGGAGCCGGTAACGGTACGGGCTGCACCATGAAAAGAAATCTTCATTCTTAATCGGGTAATAATAAGTTAATTTCGAAAGGTAAGGGTATATCCGATCAAAATGAAGAGAGAAAGTTTTATATTCTTTGCTGCAATATGTCTGTTGAGGCACCAGGTTTTTTACGGAAAATAAAAACGGGCATTTTGAACTTCATTTGGATATATTTGCGCAACACAATAAAATAAGCACTGAATGATACTTAACCTGATCTTACTGCAAGTGACTGATACTGCGCAGGCTGTTGCTACGGCTGTTCCCGAAGTAAAAGAAAAACTGTCCCTGTTTGCCCTGCTGAAAGAGGGCGGATTGCTGATGATCCCCCTGCTGCTGTGTTCTGTAGCGATGGTATATATCTTCGTAGAACGTTTTGGCGCCATCCGTAAGGCTTCAGTGATCGACACCAACTTTATCTTCCGCATCCGCGAACAGATACTGGCGGGCAACCTGCAGGGGGCCAAATCGCAATGCAAAAGCAATCCTTCGCCCATTGCACGGATGATCGAAAAAGGTGTCAACCGTATCGGTAAACCGGTAGACAGTATTGAAAAGGCTATGGAAACGGCAGGAAAACTGGAAGTGTACCAGCTGGAAAGGAATATGTCCGCACTGAATACCATTTCCCGCATTGCACCGATGTTCGGCTTCCTGGGTACCATTGCCGGTATGATCATCCTGTTCTTTAACATCCAGCACGAAGGTTTTTCACTGGAAGGTATTGCAGGCGGTATCTATACCAAAATGGTCACTTCGGCCGTCGGCCTGATCATTGGCCTGCTGTCTCATGTGGCATACGACTACCTGAATGCGCAGATCAATAAAGTGGTGAACAAAATGGAGACAGCGGCGGCAGAATTCATTGATGTGCTGCAGGAACCGGCAAAAAACTAAGCTTTTATTGTTTTTTGCCAAAAATTACTTCAAACAAATTATTCTTTTAACTTCGCAAAAATTTTTCTGAAATAATGAACGTACACGAATATCAAGCCAAGGAATTACTGAAACGTTATAATGTTCCTACCCAAGAAGGTATTGCCGTAGCCAACATTACCGATGCACTGAACGCTTACAGCCAGATCGCTTCTGAGACCGGAAGTAAATTTGTGGTGGTAAAAGCCCAGATCCATGCCGGTGGCCGTGGTAAAGGCCGTATGGTTGAAGTGCCGGAGCAAAGCGGGGTAGCAGTGGTCAAAAGTGCGGATGATGTAGAACGTGTAGCTAAAAATATTCTCGGTAACACCCTGGTGACGATCCAGACAGGTGCTGCCGGCAAAAAAGTAAGCAAAATCCTCGTAGCGCAGGATATGTACTATGATGGACCCAGCGACCGTAAAGAGTTTTACCTGTCCATCCTGCTGGACCGTACCAAAAAGCAAAACGTCATCATGTACAGCACCGAAGGTGGTATGGACATTGAAGAAGTGGCGCACAATACACCGGAGAAAATCTTCAAGGAGTGGGTCGCTCCCAATATGAGCCTTCAGGGATACCAGGCGCGCAACATCGCCTTCAACCTGGGCCTGAGCGGCGAAGCCTTCAAGAATATGGTTAAATTCGTCACCAACCTGTACAACGCTTATGTAGGCCTGGATTGCTCTATGCTGGAAATCAACCCCCTGTTCAAAAGCGCAGACGACAAGATCATTGCCGTAGACTGCAAAATGGACCTGGACGATAACGCCCTGATGCGCCACCCTGACCTGAAAGACATGCGCGATAAATCGGAAGAAGATCCTACCGAAGTAGAAGCCGGCGAATACAACCTGAACTATGTAAAGCTGGACGGTAACGTTGGTTGCATGGTGAATGGTGCGGGCCTGGCTATGGCTACGATGGATATGATCAAACTGGCCGGTGGTGAGCCAGCCAACTTCCTGGACGTAGGTGGTACAGCTAATGCACAGACCGTTGAAGCCGGTTTCCGCATCATCATGAAAGACCCTAACGTGAAAGCGATCCTGATCAACATCTTCGGTGGTATCGTTCGCTGCGACCGTGTAGCTGCAGGTGTGATCGAAGCGTACAACAACATGGGCAATATTAATATCCCCATCATCGTGCGCCTACAGGGTACCAATGCTGAAGTGGCTAAGGAACTGATCGAAAATTCAGGTCTGAAAGTGCAGAGCGCGATCCAGCTGAGCGAAGCAGCACAACTGGTGCAGGATGCGATTGCCAACAAAAACTAAGTTTTATTAAATTCATAAAAAAAGAGACTGTCTGTAATACAGACAGTCTCTTTTTTTATACCAGACCTGTAAGGTTTTAAAAACCGTATAGGTCTTACTGAAAACGCCAGACAAGTTATTGCCCGGCGTTTATTATATCAAAATTTGAAACTACAGCGTGTATAGATCCCTTCCCGCTAAGGCGGGACAGGCTGTGTCTTCGGGATGACATCGCAGGCTATTGACGATCATCACAATCAGAACTCAAAAATCAAAATTACAGCATATATAAATCCCTTCCCGCTAAGGTGTGACAGGCTCTGTCGTCGGGATGATGGCTTACGCTATTGACGATCAGCACAATCAGAACTCAAAAATCAAAATTGAAATTACAGCGTGTATAAATCCCTCACATTTCAGGATGATAGCGTACGCAATTGACGATCAGCACAATCAGAAATCAGCAATCAGAAATCAGCAATCAGAAATCAGCAATCAGCAATCAGCAATCAAAAGTCGTTTCCTAGTTGCTCCAGATCGTCTTTACATAAGTCGCGCTGGAAAAGTCTTCCCCGTTGACCTTCATATTGCCGGTAAAGCCACCCAGGCTGCCGATATTCTTGCATTGTTCATCTACTACAGATGAGGCCATATCTGCCCCGCAATTGCCGGGAGCGAATACATATACTGTTTTGCCTTGAAAGGTATATTGTTTCAGAGAGGCCCCGGTCTTGCAGCTCAGGGGCGATTGGCTAAACTCCGCAATCTTTGCTTTCAGGCATTCCGGGTTACGGCCCTTAGCATACATTTTGTTTTTTTTGGAACAGGCTGTTAAGGCTGATGCACAAATAAGTGCTGAAACAACAAGAATGATTTTCTTCATAGGAGTACTGGTGGTAAACGATAAAATGCTTTGATCTGTTTTGTATTGTAAAAGTAAGTTTTAATGCAACGCAGCCCTCATTTATATACTGCTGTTGCATGAGTTTAGATTATCTTTGCGCAGCTCAAAAAGGCAAACCTTGTTTTTTGGGTGACATATCTGTTACATGAAGAAATTATTTTTATTCCTGCCCTTGATGAGTGTGGTGCTTTTCTGCGCCTGCGGTGGTGGCGCCAAGCGCCCGCTGCAACCGGTAAGCGGGCCTTATGCAGATCCTTCTATCCGTGCCATATCGGGCCAGATTGATGCCAGCCCAAGTGATGCGGCTTTGTTCTTCAAAAGGGCCAAAGCTTTCAGGGCGTTGGGGGAAGATTCGATTGCGCTCCTCGACCTGAGGCAGGCGGTGCTGCTGGATAGTTCCAAAGCAAATTATTTCTCCGCGATAGGCGAGCTGCTGTTTGAACAT
>JAEUVW010000106.1 GCA_016786525.1 Chitinophagaceae bacterium | reverse complement strand
TACCTGCAAAATTTTTCTTGCTTTTTTTTCAAAATTATTTTTCACTCATCAATACTGCCAGTATGCGCTGCTGCATCGCAGCCAGTTCATCCATTGCCGGTTTAGCCGGTTTTTGTGTAAAGTTCAGGTCATTAGCCGTAGAGATAGGGACCAGGTGCATATGGGCATGCGGGACCTCCAGGCCGATAAAACTGATGCCGATACGTTCGCAGGGTACGACCTGCTCCATGGCCTTTGCAATGGGCCTTGCGAACAAGAGCCATTGCTGCAGGTACCTGTCTTCTGCATCGTACACTTTATCTACTTCTTTTTTGGGCACAACCAATACGTGGCCCGGCCGTAAGGGCTCAATGTCCAGGAATGCCAGGAAAAGATCGTCTTCTGCAATTTTGAAGCAGGGGATCTCACCATTGATGATCTTTGTGAAAATACTGCTCATGATCAGAGGGATATGTCTTCGATCTTAAATTTCATCACACCATTCGGCACGCTGATCTCTGCAGTATCTCCTTTTGCGCGGCCCAGGAGGCCCTTGGCAATGGGAGAATTTACTGATATTTTGCCGGCCTTCAGATCAGCCTCACTTTCGGAAACGATCTGGTACTCTACGGTCTTTTTTGTAGCCAGGTTGGTCACCTTCACTTTGCTCAATATAGAGACTTTGCTGGTATCGATATCTTTGGGGTCCAGTATCCGCGCATTGGCCAGGGTAGCTTCCAGGCTGGCCAGCTTGGCTTCGTGAAGGCCCTGGGCTTCTTTTGCCGCATCATACTCCGCATTTTCTTTCAGATCACCTTTTTCCCTCGCTTCCGATATCTGCCTTGCTATTTCTGCACGGCCAACAGTTTTCATACGGTTGATTTCTTCCTTAAGACTTTCCAGGGCTTCCTTGGAAACATAATTAATGCTACTCATCAGTATACTGTGCTGTTTTTATTAAAAAAATACAACGCTTCCATTGAATAGAAGCGTTGCGGTATTGCAATAAATAAATGTCTGCTATTGTGCGATCGGCGCTAAGGTAGGATCTGAAGCGGGAGTGGCCAAACTTGATTTCTTATTCAGGAACAGGAAGCGCAGGCTGAATACATGCATGCCATTGGCAGGACGCTGTGTCGGCCTGAAACTGTAATCCAGGGCCAGGAAAGGACCTGTTTTTCCAATGCGTGAAGAAACGGTAGCACCCATGCTCAGACCGGTATAAAAGGTAGTGCTTTTCTGTTTGTCCATGATGTCCTTTTCATAGCGATAGGCACCCCTTACCATGAAGCGTTCACGGAAGGCATATTCCACACCTGCTCCCAGGTAATCATTGTTGAAGGAGTTTGAGGTAAAGTTAGCCATTGCCGTTAAGCGGTGCAGGGGCTTCACATTATCGGAAGGCCTGTTCTTTTCATCCAGGTAAAAGTCATAAGCAAAGCCCATGCTCATATAGGTGGGCAATTGAAATTTTTCCTGGGGCATAGAGCGGGTAACGGCATAGTTTCCATTCACAGAAGTTCCTTCGCTGGAAAAGCCACCGCCTGAAAAACGCATATTGGTTCCGGCATTCCTGAGGGTAACGCCGATGTGCATGTTCTCATCTTTACCGGTTACATACATGATACCCGCGTCAATAGCAGCACCTACGGCGCCTATGTTGCCGATCTGCTCGGTAATGAAAGTACCGTTTACACCACCGCGGATCCTGTCTGAGAATTTATGCGAAAAACCCAGGGATACGTTCAGAAAAGAAGGCCTGTAGGTAGCGCCATTTCCTTCCGGATGGTCAATATCCGTTACAGCGATCTCGCCAAAAGACATAGACATGGCATTAACCCCGATAACCGTTCCTTCGCCCACGCGGTAGGCCATACCAGCGTTGTTGACGGAGATACCAGAACCGGACAGATACCGTGTATGGCTCACACCAAGCTCCAGGTCCTCGGCAAAGGAGAGTCCGGCGATATTCACTTTCATCGCAGCAAGCCCTTTGATGTTGGCCACGTCCAGACCAAACACACCGGTACTTTGTCCCCAGGGATTGATCAGCATCTCTGTTGCACCAGCCTGTCCGGCACGGTCCTTATTCCCGGCAAAAGCCGTCATTGTCATTCCGAGTGATAGTGTTGATAAAATTGCTTTAGTAATTACATTTTTCATACTAAAAGATTATTTTTTGGCCCATCAGAATCTAGTCCCGTAGAAACCTAATTGTTCGTTCAAAAAAGATAACAGGCACTATGAACGGGTTGCCCCATTCATAGTACTTTGTCAATTAGTTATTCGTCACATCCAGTGGTCGCATGGCTCCGAACCAGCGCAGTACCCTGTCTTTGCCATAGGCATTTACATGGATAAGGTACATACCGCTTGCAATGGGGAGACCTGCCTGGTTGTACAGATCCCATGTTATAGCCGGCTCGTTGTTATCCTTTTCCAGCCTGCGCACCAGCGTTCCGTCCAGGGAATAGATGTTGATGGTTGCTTTCTGCGGAAGGTTAATGATCTTGATTTTGGTCTCCAGACGGTTGCTTTCGTAAGTATTTCCACCTGAAGCCTGGCCTTTGTACGGGTTCGGCACGGCAAACACCCTGTCCAGCAATGCATCAGCGTCGGTCTTGCTGGTGTAGTCTGTAGGAGCCATACCGGCAGTAGAGAAGCGGTACATCGGGTTCATGCTGTTTACAGCTACCTGGTCCGGCATCAGTTTGTACTGTTTGTATGGTGTATTCACCCTGAAGCGCAGGCGTGTTTCTGTAGGGATCAGTCCGTCTTTAAGTGACAACAGCTTAGAACCCTGTGTCAGCAAGGGGACTCCTACCCAGCGGATCTGGCGGTATGCAGGGTAGCTGGTAAATACGCTGGGGTTTTTAATGCCTGTTATGAACGATTTACAAGAGTCATACTTCGTGTTCATAATGTAGGTGAAATGACGTCCTCCGAAAACTGTTTCCTGGAACAGGTTCATGATGTCGGAAGTCGGGTTCCACAGCATATCCGCACCATTGTATTGCTTCAGGTAAGAATCTTCAGAAAAGGCAATATTCAGTCGCTCTCCGGTCAGTTGGTTGATCGCATAACCGGGGAAATAAGACATACCCGTATCGTTTGCTACAGTGGAATATACCGGTTCGTTATCGCCATTGATCTCTCCGTTCCATGACTTGTGAGACCTTGGTTTGAGTTTGCCTGCTTTACCCTCGGCCAGTGCGCTGGTGAACTGGGCCTCCAGCACGACACAACGTGTCCATTTAGACCGGTCTGATGTAAATACAAGGTCTACGTTAGGGTATTCGCTGTAGCGGATAGCGGCTGTAACATCGCTGCTGTAGTACAGGTTGCCGACCGTACCGGGTAAGGCTGGGGCAAAACCGCAAGCCGTACCATCAACAGTGGCTACCAGGTCGTAGGGAGCCCAGGTAGAGAGCAGGTTTGTATTGCTTGCAAACATAGTACCGAAGTTCATATCGGGGTCGGTCTTATAGTCATCAAACGGATTACAAGGCACGACTTCACCGGATTTGATCTCATCGATAAATGTTCCGCTGCGGATCCAGTTCATCAGGGAGCGGCCGGGTTGATCGGCAACACCACCCAACCAGGGAATAGAAGTATTGGCAAAGGTCACGTCAGAAGTAATATAACCATTACCGGCTTTGGGTTGTACACCCGGAGCTTTTACCTGTCCGACTTCTACAGAAAGACCATACTTGGCCAGGATTTGCTCATTAGCCGTGGTCAGGTCTCTTTCACTGTAAATCGTGTCGATTACATTACCAGCACCATCCAGGCGGTCAATACGCCATCCGGAAGCAGCACTGTCAAGACCGGCATTTGCATCGACCAGTATGGGTCCTGTCAGGGAAATCCGCCAATCGGATGCCACCACTTTTACAGGGTCTATCACCTTGATGTTTACGGGTCCTTTTCCTGCTTTGTAAGTAGGGTAAGACGCCTGGTTTGTTGCAGACAGCAGGATCGATGCTTCGGTTGTATCGTCGAGCTGAACATCGTTACCACCGTTACCGATACCTTCGATCCTCGTTATGATCACACCATCGCCATATGCAGCGTTAGAGAATGTATCTCCTTTCTGATTCATAGAGTTAGGCATGGCAGGGTAGCGCATAATAGCCGTAGAACCCGGGCCGTTATCTCCGATCAGGTAAGCCTTATCCTGGCTGGTAACTTCGTTAGCCGGATCGAAAGGTGAGAAGTTATTATAAGCATAGGCTACCGCAACATAATAATATGTTTTATAGTTCACCAGTGTCTTATCTCCTGTTGCAAAGGCGTCCTCTGTCAGTACAAAGCTGTGTACGATACCGCTGTCTTTACCATTTACTTTGATAATGGTATTGAACTGGTCGATCGGACTTTTTACCTCCAGGTTTTTCTCGAAGTTGGCAATCTGCGATACGCCATTTTTCCGGTCTGTCTGGAAGACCTCAACAGCATCTGCCGTCAGGTTACCGTTTTCATCGAACAAAGAAACGTTCGGGCCACGCAGCTGGAATACACGGTATCCTTCAAAGCGGTAGATAGAGTCCGCCACACCGGCAGCTTTTGCTTTTGCAGACGTTACGGTAAATACAGGATTATTGGCAAATTTAGGATCGCCATACTGCTCGTTAAAGTTGTTACTGTTGGCAGGGTTGTTGATGTAGAAAATCAATTTCTTATCCATCTCCCTGATCGTCAGGAGCGGAGCTTCAGGTCCTACTGTCCTTCTGAAACCCTGGTCGAACAATGCCTGCGCGATATCATCGGCACTGCGGATCTTTTTGAAGGAACCGGTACCACAGGCACCCGCGTCGTCTACCCATACCACACCAATCGTGATGTCATTTTTCTCACCGGCTTTCAGTGTAAACGGACCGGAAGAGTGGATAAAACGCCTGTCCTGCAAAGGAGATTTACAAGCACACATAGACCATTCGGCAGAGTTGCCGGGGTCTCCATAGAATACAAACGGAGCAACAGGTCCCAAACCATATCCTACAGAACCAGGACACCTGGAT
>JAEUVW010000068.1 GCA_016786525.1 Chitinophagaceae bacterium | reverse complement strand
AGAAGCCGTGAGGTAATAACGTCCTACGTCTGAGAACTGCACTTTGCTGATCTTCAGCGGCTGGTCTACCAGGCTGATGCCGTTACCGCTCCACAGGTAGCTGATACCCGGCTCGCGCAGGATGTCCACTGCCAGGTCGGTGTTCTGGCACAATACATAGATATCGTTGAACTTCTGGTGCTTCGGTGTCGGTGTAATCAGCAGGTTCGTCGTAGAAGGCAGGTGGATACATTCGCCAACCTGCACCCGCAGCGTATAGGCACCACCGGAGTTTTCCGTGGTGGTGAAGGTCGGGTTGCGCTCCGTAGAACTGAAGCCATCGGGGCCGGACCAGCTGTAGGTAGCACCGGCAATAAAGGGTGCTGACAGTATGGCTTCTGCATCGACGCACAGGGGGCCGTTGTTGGTAATGGGCGGTCCGGGAGGCGCGGGGTCTACCAGCTTCACAGGGCCATAGTAGGCGATGCTCTTACAGCCGTATTTGTTGGTAATGGTAAAGGTGGTATAAGAACCGCCTTTCAGGCCGCCGAGGGTATAGCGGCCGGAACCGTCTGTAGTGACGGGTACCGGGGTAGCGGGCTCTCCGTCTTTATCATACTCAACGGTGTAGGTCGCAAAGGCGGAGTCGGCCTGCAGGGTAATGGTCGCATCTGCAGCGGCACAATAAGTAGGATCTGTCTGGGCAATAACGCTGACCACCGGCAGGCGGCGCGCGATCACCTCGATGCGCTCGCGCTGGCTTTCACAACCCTGAGCCGATACCTGGCTCACGTAATAATATTTGGAGCCGGGCATGATCGTTGCCGGAACCAGGGAAGTAGCACCGGTACCGCCGGTAGCGGCCGGGTAATAGAGCAGTGTGGATCCGGGCAGGGCCGTAGCCGTGAGCGGGTCAGCGCTGGCATACTGGCAATAGTAGATCGGCGTCACTACCTTAGGCTTGTCGGGGTTGGCGATCGGGTCTACCGTGATCGTAATCGGCGGGATCGGGCAAAGATCGCTTACCGCGGTAGCCGTATAAGTAGTAATGGTCGGAGAAACCGTCAGCTTGATCCGTGCACCGGAAGTATCGGAAAGGCCGACATCCGGAGACCACTTCCAGCGGTAAGATTCCCCGCCCACGATCTGGAAGTCTATCACTTTACCGTTACAGGCTTTTACCGTATCACCGGACTGGAATACCATGCCGTTCACATTCATAACAGGCTTCAGGTCTTCAAATGCAGAATCCACATCGGCCTGACTGAGTACATAGGCGTAAGAAAGATACGTACTGTCGCCGGCACGCAGGGAATCGATCTTGAACACGATACCGATACCACAGTCCTGGCGCACATTACTGTCTACTTTCAGTACTGCTGCAGTAGTACCCTGACCGGAATGCAGCCTGTGCAAAGAGTCTGAGGGCGTCAGGCCTGAGGTCGTGATATAAGGTCTGGCGCGGCAGTCCCGCGAAGCAAGACCGAGGTAAGCCTTTAATACCGTACCGATACCGGTCACCAGGGTTTTGTTGTTCGGGCTGGGCAGCGCGAATATGATTTTATTGTCTGTAGTATAATCTCCACCGCCCGGGGTTTCCACTTCGTTATCAGGGTCTACCGTCCGGTCATAATAAAAATTATACATCGTTTTGGAAGTAGTATTGGTAATCTTTACTGTTGTCGTAAAGTAAAGCTTATCTTTTTTCAGCTTGGTCACCGCACGGATACTCATTCCGGCCAGCGTACCTTCCCATATTCCTTCGGTAAATGCTCCTGTTGCATTATAGGTGGTTACCTTTCCTACGATACCGCCTGTCAGCAAACCGCTGGGACCATTCCAGCCACGGGCCCAGGTGCCGTCCGCCAGCTGCATATCCCAGCCTTCCTGCGGCGTACCGGGGACGAAATAGTCGCCGATATAAGTAGGAGTACCGACCATCCAGCCGTCTTTGTCCGGATCGGCCACAAAACCCAATTTGTTGGGATTGCCGGGCCCGCCTCTCTGGTGATACCCCCCGGGGGCATCTTCGAAGCTTCCGAATGCCCCGTTTTTGGCAATGCCTACCTCTACAAAGTCTCCTTTCAGGAAAGCATCGTCATTTAACTTTTGAGCTTGGGCCGCGAGCCCGCCACCCAGAAAAACGGAGCAAAGCAGGCCTTTGAAAAAGTAATTTTTTTTCATAGGAATTAAAAAAGTTAAGGATTTATTTACAATAAGTCCAGTAAGGCTAAGGTAACAAAAAAGACCTTAAAATACTAATATTAAATAAAACACTATTGCTTTATTCTTATTCCACTTCAAAAGGAACAAATAATATTTTCATTTTATTCACATATTGACTCCTTGCAGACTTGTGTAAACTTCCTCCATTAGCTTACTTTTGCCGGGTCAAACCTCACTATGCAACGCAAACACTTTCTTCTTTTTCTTTTGCTGCCGGCCATTTTTATGTCCTGTGAAAAAATCATCAATGTAGATGTAAAGGATTCGGAACAAAAACTGGTCATTGAAGGGGTGGTTGATAATGAAGCGGGCGTTTTGAACCATACGATACTGGTCAGCAAAACCAATAAGCTCAGCGCTGAAAATAAACGCAACACGGTATCCGGAGCTGTTGTCGTCGTATCGGACGTGACGCTCAACCAGGCCGACACGGCGCTGGAAACGGAACCGGGGCGCTATGTTACCCAGAAAACAGCCGGTATACCGGGGCATACCTATCAGCTGACTGTCATTGCGGAAGGGAAAACCTATACTTCCACAAGTACCATGCCCCAGCCTGTAACACTGGACAGCCTGTATACAGAAGAGTACAGTTTCTTTGGGGAGAGCTTTAAGCAGATTATCCCTGTATTCCAGGACCCTGCCGGCATTAAAAACTATTACCGTTTTTCTACCACGACAAACGACAGCTCGAATAATAATTACCAGGCCTGGGACGATCAGCTGAGTGATGGGAAACTGAATTCCCGCCCGCTGTTCAACCACGACGACGCCAAAAAAGATGATACGGTTACCGTGTTTATGAACTGTACCGACAAAGCTACTTTCGATTTCTTCAATACCCTGGAAAACGCGCAGGGCTCCGGACAAACTCCTGCCAACCCTTTATCCAACGTTTCCGGGGCACTGGGTTATTTTTCCGCACTGACCATACAGCGCAAGACCATCATTATTCCTTAAGCATACGTTCAAAATGGTTTACCGGGCCGGACAGGTCCAGGTAGGGATGCAGGAGCTGCAATTCCTTTGCTTTTTCCGCATACTTACGGCAAAAATCGCGGTGCGCCTGTGTGCCCGCAAAGCGGGGCCGGTGCTTCTGCGCGGTGCTCAGCTCCAGGACGGCCGCCATTTGCTGTATCGTTTCCACTTCGATGCAGGACTGCATAAATGTTTCCCAGACATAGGATGTCGCTGCGAAGTTGGGGTGCACCAGGTCAATGTCGTAATACCGGTAGTCGCGCAGTACGTCAATAACCAGTTCATAGGAAGGGAAGTAATGCACAAAACCGAATGTTCCGCACAGTTCATGCACGGTTTCGATCAGCCTGGCTTTGCTGCGGTTGTTCTCCACCACCCCATCGCGTATATGGCGCACGGGACTGATGGTCAGTAATACCCTGGCCCGGGGGTTCTTTTCATGAAGCAATTCCAGCACAGCACTCAGTGCAGTGTTCATCTGCGCTACCGTCAGCAGCTTTTTCTCAAACCATTGACCGGGTGCACGGTGGTTGTTGGCCACAGGCAGGCCGTTTTCCCGGAGGTAATACTGGAAGGCCGAGCCCAGTGTAATGATCAGCCAATCTGCTTCATGGATCATTGTTGTAGCTTCGGCCTGGGCATGGTTGAGCTGGTTTAAGGCAGCATCGCGGTCCATATCTGAAAAACGGGTATGGTGGTCCCAGCTGTTCCACAGTTCATTCAGGTAAAAAAGGTCTTCTGCCCGGTACTGTTTTCCCTGCAGGTAACCGCGCAAGCTATCTGCGACGCTCAGGGGGTTGAACAGGATACCGTTGGGATTGCTCAGGTGACGAAAATGATGCTGTGCCAGGCGGTCTGCCATATGCTCGGTAAAACAGGAGCCTGTCAGCAGGATCTTGTCTGTATAACGCAGGGGCTGCGGCAGGGCAGGGATAGTAAGGTCGACCAACAACTTCATAGCAGCAAAAATAACGATCCCGGCTATGGCACAGCAGTAATTTTCAACATCATAAACGTTCCTCTATCGGTCAATTGGCGATGTTGATAGCCTGAGTGAGGGATACTGCGTAACTTTGATCTACTTTTTGAAGAAGTATGGAGACATTTGTCAATAAAGTTGCGGAAAGCGGCATCATTACGCTTGATCTGACGGCCTATGTACCGGGTGCAGACACCATCATGGGGTTTGACCTGAAACCCTTCCTGTTCCGGGAAATGATCCTGCGCGAAAAAGACTACCGGGAGGCCTTGAAACAACATGACTGGACCGTATACCAGGATAAGCAGGTGCATATCTTTTGTAGTGTGGACGCCATCATCCCGATGTGGGCCAATATGCTGGCTGCGGTGAATCTGAACGGCATCGCCCGCTCCGTATTTTATGGCAGCAGGGAAGCGTTTGAAAGTCACCTGACCCTGCGCAAGCTGGAACACAGCATTGATGTGGCCGAATACGCAGATAAACGGGTGGTGATCAAGGGCTGCGCCGATGTTGCGGCACCGGCAGAGGCTTATGTAGCCATCAGTGCTTTGCTGCAACCTGTCGTCAAATCGCTGATGTACGGAGAGCCCTGCTCTACCGTTCCTGTTTTCAAAAAGAAAAGCTGACCTTTAGGCAGTTTTTCTATGCGTCTGTTTTATGTATTCGCCCTTTGCCTCCTCGGGGCCTGCACCGGCAGGGAGCAGAAGGAACAGCAAAGCAAGCAGGTCTTTAACCTGAATCTGTCCAGCGGCAGCCTCGAATCGCTGGACCCGGCCTATGCCAAGGACCTGTATACCATGTGGACGACCCATATGCTGTACAATACGCTGGTAGAAACCGACAGCGGCCTATACCTGAAGCCTTCCCTGGCCCGGAGCTGGGAGGTAAGCCCGGACGGACTTTCCTACACTTTTCACCTGCAGAGCGGAGTCTATTTTCATCCCAATCCCCTGTTTGCACAGGCCGGCAACAGGCAACTGACGGCTGCGGATGTGGCCTATAGCTTTTCCCGGATCATTGACCCGGCGACAGCATCGCCCGGTGCCTGGATCTTTAACGGTCATGTCCGCGACAGCAGTGCTTTCGAAGCGAAAGACGACAGCACCTTTATCCTGCACCTGACGGCTCCTTTCCGGCCTATGCTGGCCATGCTGAGCATGCCTTACTGCAGTATCGTGCCGAAGGAGGTAGCCCGGCATTTCGGCAAGGATTTCCGCAGCCACCCCTGCGGCACCGGTCCTTTCCGCTTTAAAAGCTGGGATGAAGGCAATGTATTGCTGTTTGGCAGACATGAGCGCTACTGGGAAAAAGATGACAGGCAACAAGCCCTGCCGTACCTGGATGCCATCAAACTGAGCTTTTATGACAGTAAGGCCACCGAATTTCTGCTGTTCCTGCAGGGCAAACTGCATTTCAACCACAGCCTGGACGGCTCGTTTAAAGACCTGATCCTGCGCAAAGACGGCACGCTGAAACCGGAGTATGCCGGGAAATTCCGCCTGAAAAAAAGCGCCTACCTGAATACGGAATACCTGGGCTTCCTGACCGACACGGCCAATCCCTTGCTCAGCAACTCGCCCCTCCGCAACAAACTGGTCCGGCAGGCCATCAACTATGCCATAGACCGGCACAAAATCATTACCTACTTTAAAAACGGTGTGGGATTGCCCGCTACCGGGGGCTTTACCCCGCCCGGCATTGCCGGCTTCGACAGTGTGAACGGCTACGGGTATCACTATGACCCGGCCCGCGCGCTAGAGCTGCTCCGGCAGGCAGGGTATCCCAATGGTAAGGGATTGCAAACCCTTACCATTGCCACGCCCGAAAACTATGCGGACATTGTCAACTTCGTAGCGACACAATTACAGGAGGTCGGCATACCGGCCAGGATCGAGATCATGCAACCCAATATCCTGAAGCAGCAGATGAGCCGCTCGCAGGTACTCTTCTTCCGGGCACAGTGGATTGCCGATTACCCCGATGCGGAAACCTACCTGGCCTTCCTGAACAGCAATTTCCCGGCACCACCGAATTATACCCGCTACCACAACCCGGAATTTGACCACCTGTATACCGCCAGTATGAACCTGCCGGACAAGGAACGGTATAGCGCTTACCGCAAAATGGACAGCCTGGCCATATCCGATGCCCCGCTGGTGCCTTTATTTTATGACCAGTTGCTGCACTTTACCCAAAACAATGTGGAGGGCTTTTCGAGCAACCCTATGAACCTCATCGAGCTGAAAAGGGTACGGTTGAGATAGGGCTATTCCTACGTTTGTCCTGCCGCAGCCCGGGCAACTGTCTTTGACACCACAGCAACATACCATCGGCGATAAAAGCCAGGGGGCCTACCTGCGTGCTGCCGGGCAGGGCAGACTCAGGGCGGACAACAAAACCATGTGGAGGGTTTTTCGAGCCAGCCCATGAACCTGATCGAGCTGAAAAGGGTATATTTGAAATAAATTGCCATGAAGTTTTGCCTGGCTTTCCTGTTCCTGTTCCTGATCCTTCCGGGTGCAAAAGCCCAGGCACCTGTAAAAGACCCCCTGGACGATTTCCTGAAGCGTACGCCGCTTGTGGACACCAGCTATGGCATCCACAAAGTTTCTTTTGACCTCAACAATGACGGCGTAACAGATATCGGGTACAGCAATGGATTTACCGGCGGCTCAGCAGGCGCGACCTGGATATTCTACCTGCACCTGCCTGCACGCAAGGGCTACCGCTATTACGATGCTGTAGAGGTGATCGACATGCGCTATGCCTGCCTGAGGACTGAAGGGTCTGAACCTCCCAGGCTGCTTTATTTCCTGCGCAATGGCTGCTGTGCCGGAGTGTTGGTTGAACTGGCTGTGACCGCCACCGGATTGAAGCAAACGTCTTCCCGGGCTATCAAAAACCAGGAGCCTATGTTTTTCGACGGCGAACCGTTTATGCGTACTTATTTTGCTGAGAGCCTGAAGCCCCTTGAGCAGATTTTCGGCTTTGAGTGCGTCCTGGATCAAAAGAAGGATTGCCGGGCTTTGCTGCGCCAATAAAAAAAGCCCGTCATTGCTGACGGGCCTCTCGGATTGTTCCGGCTTTTTGTCCTGGCTTACAGGTTCCCTATATTTTTGTCTTTGGGGTATTTGACCGAATAGTTGAGCTTCAGGGTCTTCACTTCGTTGGGTTTCAGGTTCAGGTCCCATTGTACGGCACCGGTCTCACTGTTGACCGACGCTCCTGCCGCTTCTTTATCTTCTACGCTGATGTCTTTATCGTTGCTGACAGGGAACTGTTCGGAAACGACAAGGTCGATATTTTCTTTCTTCGTGTTGCGCACTTCGATAGTATAGCCGTAACTCCTGCGGATATTGCTGCCCAGTGTTTTTACAGAGCGGTAATTCTTGTCATTTTCCCTGCGGACGATGATCTTCTTGTCGCGGCCCAGGGAAAGGTTCAGGGTGTCTTTTACATTACGCATATCGATATAACCCTGGCCGACGTATGCCCCTTCATAGAAAATATTGGTTGCCGCAGGCATCAGGTTCAGGTCTTCCCAATTGGTGATCCTGGCCTGCAGGAAGGCATCGCGGTCCAGCTTTGGCGCTACATAATACCGGTATGTTGCCGGCAATTCGTAATCTTTCACCGCTACCAGGTGCTCTTTGCCATCGCTGGGTATGGTATAGCTGAGGTCTATATCGAAAGTAGTATTGATGCCGCTGTTGTCGACCTGCACATAGTTGCCCACTGTTGAAGGAGCTGCGGCGCTCACATCCTGTAAGGCTTCTGTTTCATAAGCCATAGATTTTTCTTTCTTCATGGTAGACATCACCGGGGCTGCCCTGTTCAGGTAGCCGGAACCGCCGTAGGCAACCGGCTGGTAGAATGACAGGTACCAGGGGCTCATCACCGGCGCTTCGACGCCCTCGTTAGGATTGCCTGTCGACAGTGACAGCTTCACATTATCCCACTTCACGCCGGAGTTTTGCACGATATTGGCCTTATACACCAGCTTCACCGGGCTGTTGATCTTATCTACACGCAGGTCGTAGCTGGGTGTCCAGCCGGCATTCGGGGTGACGTAGCTGATGTTTACCTCCGCGGTGGCAGCCGCCGCCGCATAAAACTTCACCAGCAGCTGTCCACCGGGCTGGAAATCTTTCTTGCGCTCTTCCTCCAGTTGCCGGTTCAGCAAGGCCAGGCGTTCATTGGTTTTGTTCATCTGCCTGCTGAGGTTATGCCCTTCGGCCAGCAAACCATTCATTTTTGCGTTGATGAGGTCCAGGAATTTCTGCAACTCGGCTACAGACAGGCCGGTATTGGCGCCGGCTACTTTGCGGTTTTCCCTGATCACGGCCAATTGTTCGTCCAGCACGCTTTTTTTATCGGCAAGGGTTTCGTTTTGCTGTTTCAGGATGTCTATGCTGTCTTTGATCTCCTGCGCTTTCGGGGAAAGGTTGCTGCTGACCAGGTAGTCGTTTTGCGCTGTGGCCGATTGTACAATGATGCCATTGCCCACCCCCACAGATATACTTTGCTGCACAATGTTGCCGGCAATGTTGGTAAACAGTACTTCGGATTCGCCTTTGGGCAGCGTGACCCTGGCTTTGCTTTCTATTTCCGCGCCGCTCAGGAAGACGGTAATGTGTTCGATATCGGCTTTTTGCTTCGTCTGCGCGAAGGCATTTGCTGCAGAGAGCAGCAGGGTTGTACTCAGGATCACTTTTGAATGAAGCATGCGTGTATTTTTTTGGTATAGACTGAAGGAGACGCTGAAAGTTTATTCTTCCATAAAAAGAGTGGTTAAAAATTCCCGGCCCTGAGGGAAGGGAGCAACTTATTTCATAACGATATAGGTCTCAATATCTTTTTTTGTGATTTTTTTATCGGAAAGGATCACCAGGCGCTCCACGACGTTTTTCAGCTCGCGGATATTACCGGTCCAGGTGTGTTTTTCCAGCAACTGCATGGCGGCCGGTTCTATTTCCTTGACAGGCTGGTTGTAGTCTGCGGCAATCAGCCCGAGAAAATGCTCTACCAGCAGGGGAACATCTTCTTTGCGCTCGTTCAGCGAAGGCACATGGATCAGGATTACACCGAGCCGGTGGTACAAGTCCAGCCTGAAATTCTTACTGGCTACTTCTTCCAGCAGGTCTTTGTTCGTCGCTGCGATAACGCGCACATCCACTTTGATCTCCGTATCGCCGCCCACGCGGGTGATCTTTCCCTCCTGCAGCGCACGCAGTACTTTGGCCTGTGCATCCAGGCTCATGTCCCCGATCTCGTCCAGGAATAGCGTACCGCCGTTGGCTTGTTCAAATTTCCCGATCCGTGTTTTGACAGCGGAGGTAAAAGAACCTTTCTCGTGCCCGAACAGTTCGCTCTCGATCAGCTCGCTGGGGATAGCGGCGCAGTTTACTTCCACCATAGGGCCTTTGCTGCGGGAACTATTTTTGTGCAGGTTGCGGGCAACCAGCTCTTTACCGACGCCGTTTTCTCCCGTGATGAGCACACGCGCCTCTGTGGGAGCAATTTTGCTCAGGGTATCCCTTATTTTTTCCAGTGCATCCGAAACGCCGATCATATCGGATTCGCCGAATACTTTTTGCTCCACTTTTTTGCGCAGCTGCTTGGTCTCCACTACCAGCTCTTTCCGCTCCATAGCATTGCGCAGGGTGATGAGCAGGCGGTTCAGGTCCGGCGGTTTGGAGATGTAGTCAAAGGCTCCTTTTTTTACTGCCTCTACCGCGGTCTCTATATTCCCATGCCCGGATATGATGATGATCTGGGTATCGGGTTTTTCGGCCATTACTTTTTCCAGTACCTCTATACCGTCCATCTTGGGCATCTTGATGTCGCAGATCACGCAATCATAAGCATTGGCCAGTATCTTCTTCAAACCTTCGGCCCCGTCTGAGGCTTCTTCTACTTTGTAACCTTCAAAGCTGAGTATTTCCGTTAAGGTACTCCTGATGGCGCGTTCATCGTCTATGACGAGTACTGTTTGTGGTGTCATTTATAAATTGATTAGTGGATGTTTATTGTGCGATTCCTTTCCTGTAGCGGACAACCGGGGCATTGCTCCCGTCCTGGCGGTATTGCTTCCAGGGGCCTTCTTTTTCGCCGCCCTCATAGCTGCCTTCCGATTTGAGCTTGCCGTTATCGTAATATTCTTTCCAGGCACCGCTTTGGTTGTCATTTACATATTGCCCCTGTTCGGTCAGGGTACCCTGCTCATTGTAGAGCGAAGCTTTACCATTCAGTTTTCCTTTTGCGTACTGGTACTCGGCGGCTTTTTTGCCGTTTTCGTAGTACCAGGTGGCCGTCCCGTTGCGTTCATCATTCAGGTAAGCGCTTTGCTCCTGTTTGATGCCGCTCTTGTACCATTTATTGTAGCTGCCATGCTTCAGCCCATTCTTGTAATAGGTCTCTTCCAGAATGAAGGCTCCTTTGTTGTACAGGCGCGTGGGTCCGTTCTGCACATCGTTGGTATAGGTGATCATCTGCTCTACAAAGCCATCTTCGCCCGTTTTGATATACAGGCCGTTTTTCTTCCCATGCAGGTAGTTGGTGATCTCCTGTGGGAAACCGGTATGCCAGTAGCTGTTCCAGGTACCTTCCCTGACACCGTCTTTCAACAAACCTTCGGCCAGTATACTTTTATTGCCCATTACCTGTATCATCACCCAACCATTGCCCTGGTCAACCCGGGCTGTATCAAAAGGCTGCGCACCCGCTGTTTTGATCAACAGGAGACACAGCAGGAACAAAAAGGGCAAACGGCATTTCATGGAAGGAAAATTTTTCACGAAAATAGTTATATTATCATAATGGTATTCACTGCCGGGTACCGGCTGAGCACATGGACGCGAAATCCTGTTCTGTGGCGCTGCCTGCCCTGAAAAATACGCAGATCGTCGTATATGAGTTCTTATACTGTGTCAATAGCTTTGTCCTCACTAAAACAACATTTTATGAGACAATCTTTTACCCTTATTGCTTTCTTATCCGCCTGCCTCTGCAACCTGCCCGAACGGTCGTTTGCGCAAAAATGCGGCGCCATCTATGCCGACGACAATGTGGTACTGGCATCGGTAGATCAAAAATTTTACCGCTCAGTTGACGGAGGCTCCTCCTTTTCGCTTGTGAAGCCTGCGGGTGAAGACAACATCGAGGTGCGCTGCATCTCTAAGGTCAACAGTACTCTGATCATCGGGGGTATCAACGGCAGCAGGATCTTCCGTTCTACCGACAATGGGGCAACATGGTCTGTGGCCAACGCTGGCATGCCGACGATATCAGGAGTAGTCATCTCTGTGCCTTCAAGGTCCTTGTCCGTGGGCAGCAGGACCTTTATGGGCGGCACCAACTTCTCCCGCTACAGCGATGACGAGGGCCTTACCTGGAAAAACCTGGCCGGTGTCGACGATCATACTTCTGCGATCAAATCTACTGCGGGCAAGCTGTGGCATTCCTCTATTTACGGCACCGTAAGCTACAGCAGCGACAACGGATCGACCTGGACAGCCACCAGCACCAAACCCTACTGGCTTGGCTTCAGCGGTCGGGGTTTTGTACAGTTTGGCGACACCCTGGTAGCCCTTTCGGATAAAAATGCCGGTTGGGCTATAGAACGTACCTACGATAACGGCGCTACCTGGAAGTTGGCCGGCAACCTGAGCCTGGGCCTGGATATGGTAGAGGTAGACGGCAAACTTTATGCGACCAGCAACGACGGGGTAATGATGAGCGCCGACCACGGTCTCAACTGGACGAATGTCTGCAGCTCATTTAAATATTATGCCTACGGTGGCAAGATGAGTGTGCATAATGATGATATCTGGATCGCATCAGGCAACGGCATCCTGCGCTACAATATGACTACGGGTACCTGCAACCTGAATGTACCGACCAGCATCAGCGCTGTAGCCGAATCCGGCAATATTGCGGTCTACCCCAACCCTGCGAACGAATCGGTACAGGTAAAAAACCTGGCAGCCGGCTCACATATCAGCATCACGGACCTTACCGGTAAGGTGCTGTACAGCAGCGTTGCAGACAGCCGGGAGATCCGGATCAATACTGCAGCGTACCAGAGTGGCCTGTACCTGCTTACGATTACCCATGACGGTGCAAAAATGGTACAGAAACTGGTGATTGGCAGGTAAACAATAAGCCTTACCCTCCCGGGTAAAACAAGAGCGGCCGTCCCTACCGGGGCAGCCGCTCTTTGCTTTTCATGTGATCAGCCTGTTCAACAGGGCTTGCCTCTTTCCATCAGGGTCTTTCAATAACCACTTTTTCTTTGAACAAAACACCTGCTTTGCCCCTTATTTCATAGGAATAAACGCCTTCGCGATACGATTGAACATCGATCCTTACTTTATTGTTGTCCGGGATATCCTTTTGTACCACAGCGCTTCCGTTCATGTCGTAAAGGTGCAGGCTTAATTTCCCATCGGTATCACGCCGCTTGCCTGCTTTTCTTTATTTTAGCGGCACAATTGTACAACAATGGCAAAAAAACTATTGCCCGCTCTGATCGCATTCAGCTGGGCGGTTCCCCTTATGGCACAAAAAATCCAATACCCCCAGACGCAGAAACAGGCACAGACTGATGTGTACTTCGGCAACACCATTGCAGACCCTTACCGCTGGCTGGAAGACGATACGGCCAAAAACACGGAAGCCTGGGTGCAGGAGCAAAATACAGTGACTGCTAACTACCTGAATGCGATCCCTTTCCGCGACAGGATCAGGGAAAGGCTGACCGAGCTCTGGGACTACCCCAAGAATTCTGCCCCGCAAAAAGAAGGCGCCTATTTCCTGAGTTATAAAAACAACGGCCTGCAAAACCAGTCGGTACTGTATGTACAGAAAGGCTTGAACGGCGCGCCCGAAGTACTGATCGATCCGAACAAATTGTCCGCCGACGGTACCGTAGCGCTGCAGGCTACAGCTTTTTCCAAAAAACAAAAATATTTCGGCTATGCAGTCTCCGCTTCCGGATCCGACTGGCAGGAGATCTACATCATCGACTTTGCTACACGGACTTTGCTGAAAGAAAAACTGGAGTATGTGAAGTTTACCGGCATCAGCTGGGCAGGCGACGACGGGTTTTACTACAGCGGCTACGACAGGCCCAAAAATGAAGCCACGAAATACTCTGCCAAAACAGAATTCCAGAAAGTATATTATCATAAAGTGGGCACTCCGCAATCTGCTGACCGGCTGATTTACGAAGACAAAGCCCATCCGCTGCGTTACGTCAGCGCAGGCCTTACCGAAGACGAGCGCTTCCTCGTACTCAGTATCTCCGAGGGAACGGATGGCAGCGAGATCAAAGTGAAAGACCTGAACAATAAAGAGCAGAAAGATTTTATCACGGTTGTACCGGGATTCAAGACCAATGCGGGCGTGGTCGATAACGTGGGCGGATCCCTGCTGTTGCAGACCAATGACGGCGCACCGAACTACAAAGTCGTACTGGTAGACCCGGCTAAGCCCAATGCCCCGGCAAAACTAATCATACCCGAGCAGCAGGAAAAGCTGGAGGGCGTCAGCACCGGTGGCGGCAAACTGTTTGCCAGCTACCTGAAGAATGCCTGCACGCGTGTAGCGCAATACAGCAAAGACGGCAAGCTGGAGCACGACATCAGCTTGCCCGGCATCGGTACGGCATCCGGTTTCGGCTCGTACAAAGAAGACGATTTCTTTTTCTACACCTTTACTTCCTATGTATACCCCCCGACTATTTTCCGCTACGATATCAAAACGGGCAAATCGGAGCTGTTCAAAAAATCGGAAGTCAAATTCAACCCGGATGAATACGAGACCCGGCAGGTGTTCTATCCTTCCAAAGACGGCTCCAAAGTATCCATGTTCATTACCTGCAGAAAAGGCCTGAAGCTGGATGGCACCAACCCCACATTGCTGTACGGATATGGCGGGTTCAACATCAGTCTCACTCCTTCCTTTTCTGTAGCCAATATGGTATTCCTGGAAAACGGCGGAGTGTACTGTGTAGCCAACCTCCGCGGTGGCGGTGAATACGGCGAAGACTGGCACAAGGGCGGCATGCTGGCCAACAAGCAAAATGTATTCGACGACTTTATTGCTGCAGCAGAATACCTGGTCAGGGAAAAGTACACGAGCAAGGAACGCCTGGCCATCAGGGGCGGATCGAACGGCGGCTTGCTGGTCGGCGCCTGCCTGGCACAACGCCCCGATCTTTTTGCCGTAGCGATACCGCAGGTGGGTGTACTGGATATGCTGCGCTATCATAAGTTTACCGTAGGCTGGGGCTGGGCTGTAGAATACGGCAGCAGTGATAAAGAAGCAGATTATCAGTACCTGATCCGCTATTCACCGCTGCATAACCTGAAAAAAGGTGTTTGCTACCCGGCGACCCTGATCACGACGGCAGACCACGACGACCGCGTGGTACCGGCACACTCCTTCAAATTTGCCGCCACACTGCAGGAAGCACAGGGCTGCGATCGCCCTGCACTGATCCGCATCGACACCAAAGCCGGGCATGGCGCCGGTAAGCCGACTTCGAAAACAATAGAGGAGGCGGCCGATATCTGGAGCTTCCTGTTTTACAATATGCATATTTCGCTGTAATGCGGGCCCTCTTTTCTTCAAAAGCCATCCTTCCGGGATGGCTTTTGTCTTTGTATACCGGCTACAATATTTTGTAAAAAAGTACGCATACAAAGAAGTTTTTTTTGTTTTTATGAAAACGCGTTGTATCCTTGCAGCGGAAAAAGCAGCCTTTCGTTTTTTCTTTGTCAAAAAGCACTGCGTCCACGCAGGTATTTTTCTCCTTTTTTGTTAACACGACTGTTTATACCCTGACACTCTAGGGCGTACCTGTATCGCCGCTTATTCAATTTTATTTTCACCGACAATTTATTCAATGCCAGTTGATCATTCCCAGTTAGAGAATATGCTCGTGCCCGAGCTATTGGACATGATGCGCAGCCGCAATATTCCTATTGCACCCAGTTCAGACAAACAAACCTTAATCAAGACGATATTGGAATACGAACAGAACCAGAATCCCGCAGCTGCAGACAGCCCGGGTGAAGAAACAGAAAAAAAACGCAGGGTCCGCAAACCCCGTACCGAAAAGCCGGCAGACGATACGGCCGCAGCAGAAAACAATTCCGCACCGGAAAGCACTCCAGCGGTAGCTGAGGAAAAAGCAGCCGGAGCAGCAGGCGAAGCAGAAAAACCCATCAAACGCGCCCGCAAACCCAAAACCGCACCGGAAGCCGTAGTAACGGTGATCCCTGACGCTGAAAAACCTTTTGCCGAACCCGCAGCGACAGCAAGCGAGACTGCCACAACAGAGCAGGCCGCAGCAACAGTACCGAAACAGACACCTGCCCAGCCCTCCCGTTCAGAACAATTTGAACAGCGCCGGCAAAAACAAAAGGGCAATAATCCCCAACAGCAAAGGCGGGAGCAAAGCGGTCCCCAGGATGCAGAAGCAAAAGGCGGAGACAGTGCGGAAGACTCAGGCATCATTATGCCTGTGGAGTCTGCCAGCGATATACAGCCCCCTCAGGAAAGCATTCCTTCGGAGCGCCCGGCCCAGCAACAACAGCAAAACCAGCAAAATAACCGCAAACAGCAATTCGGCAATTATAATGTAGAGTTCGACGGTGTCGTACAAAGTGAAGGCGTACTGGAAATGATGCCCGACGGCTACGGATTCCTGCGCAGCAGCGACTACAATTACCTGAACTCTCCCGACGATATCTATGTTTCTCCTTCGCAGGTGAAACTATTCGGCCTGAAGACAGGTGATACCGTAAAAGGAAATGTGCGTGCCCCCAAAGAAGGGGAAAAATATTTCGCCCTGGTAAAGGTGGATACGATCAACGGCCGCCTGCCGGACGAAATCCGCGACCGGGTACCCTTTGATTACCTGACGCCTCTGTTCCCTTTCGAAAAACTGACCCTGACCAGCGCGGGCAATAATTACAGCACCCGCATCGTGGACCTGTTTGCACCGATCGGTAAAGGACAGCGCGGCCTCATCGTAGCGCAACCGAAAACGGGTAAGACGATGCTGCTGAAAGAAATAGCCAATGCCATTGCGTCCAACCACCCGGAATGCTACCTGATGGTGGTGCTCATCGACGAGCGCCCGGAAGAGGTGACGGATATGCAGCGCAGCGTGAATGCAGAGGTCATTGCCTCTACCTTCGACGAACCGGCTGATAAACATGTAAAGGTGGCCACGATTGCTTTGCAAAAAGCCAAACGCCTGGTAGAGGTGGGGCACGATGTGGTGATCCTGCTGGACTCCATTACCCGCCTGGCCCGCGCGCACAATACAGTAGCGCCCTCCAGCGGTAAAGTGCTAAGCGGTGGTGTGGAAGCCAACGCGATGCAGAAACCCAAACAATTTTTCGGTGCTGCGCGCAAGATCGAAAACGGCGGCTCGCTGACTATACTGGCCACAGCCCTGATCGATACCGGCTCTAAAATGGATGAGGTGATCTTTGAAGAATTCAAGGGTACAGGTAATATGGAGCTGCAACTGGACCGCAAACTGGCCAACCGCCGTATCTACCCGGCTATCGACCTGGTGTCGTCGTCTACACGCCGCGACGACCTGCTGTTTGATAAGGACGTACACGGTAAAGTATGGATCCTGCGCAAACACCTGGCCGACATGAATGCCGATGAAGCAATGAATTTCCTGCTGCAGCAAATGCGCGGCACGAAGACCAACGAGGAGTTCCTCGCCACAATGAATAAATAATTTTTAACCCTGCCATTAAGTAATAAAAAATCTTTTTTTGATAAAAAGGAAAAACTTATTACTTTTGCGCAAAATATCTTGGAGTATCATGTTTGCAATAGTAACTATAGCCGGACAACAATTTAAAGTTAAGAAAGACGATCAGTTGTTTGTGCACAGGCTGGCAGGCCAGGTTGGCGATGCCGTTGAATTTAAAGAAGTGTCGATGACCGGTGAGGGTTCAAATTTTTCATTTGGCAAATCAGTGTCTGCTTCCGTAAAAGCTGAGATCGTTGAACATCTTAAAGGCGATAAAGTAATCGTGTTTAAGAAAAAACGTCGTAAAGGCTATCAAAAATCGAATGGTCACCGCCAGGCGCTGACTAAAATAAAAATTAATGCTATTGCATAATTTTTAGAATTGAATTGTTATATTTGTTTTTAATACAGTAAAAGAATAAAAAAGAAATGGCACATAAGAAAGGTGAAGGTAGTGTAAAGAATAACCGGGACTCGGAAAGTAAACGTCTTGGTGTAAAAATATTTGGCGGACAACCTGCAATTTCCGGCAACATCATCGTTCGTCAGCGCGGTACGGTATACCATCCCGGCGCTAACGTAGGTCTGGGTAAAGATTTTACGATCTTCGCCCTGACTGACGGTATTGTTGAATTCCGCAAGACAAGAAACAAAACATTGATTTCTGTAAAGGAAATCTCAGCAACTGCAGAGGCGTAACTTACCTGTGCAGTTTTGCCATAAGAATTTTACTAACCCCCAATTAAATTCCAACGGTTATGGCAACAGCAAAGAAAGCAGCTCCTGCTAAAAAAGCAGCACCTGCAAAAAAAGCGGCTCCTGCTAAGAAAGCAGCAGCTCCAGCAAAGAAAGCAGCACCTGCTAAAAAAGCAGCGCCTGCTAAGAAAGCAGCTCCTGCTAAAAAAGCAGCTCCTGCTAAAAAAGCGGCTCCTGCTAAAAAAGCAGCGCCTGCAAAAAAAGCAGCTCCTGCTAAGAAAGCAGCAGCTCCAAAAAAAGCAGCAGCACCAGCTAAAAAAGCGGCTCCTGCTAAAAAAGCTGCAGCTCCAAAAAAAGCAGCACCTGCTAAAAAGAAGTAATTTTATTTTAGCATTTATAAAAAGAGAGATTGTTCTAACCCACAATCTCTTTTTTTATGCCCGTAAGTGCCGCTTTACCGGACAAGAGACTGGCCGCAATCAAATCTTTTAAACACGCGCCTTCTTGTTTCCTGTATGCCTAAGGTCTTTTTTTAGCCTTTGCATTGAGTTGCCTGCCCGGAACGACCTTGCCTGTACGCCAGTTGATGGTAAAATCATACTCTTCGTGCCTGCCGCCGCCGCTCAGCACAATAACGGCACCTACACCGATAGCGCCACCAGCCATACCCGCCACAGGGACAAAAGTACCCGAGCCGGGATTGTACCGGGATGTACGGGCATTGAAATGAAAATGCTGATCGTCAGAAAAAAACATCGGGTAAAATTTTCCTTCAAAAGCTTTGTAGGGATACCTTGAAAAACAATGATCCTACCAGGATTAATCACTTTTTCTGTAGAGTAAGGAGCTAAGCTGTATTTATATGCCTTCCCCTTTTTGCTGATACCCTGGGCAACAAAGTGCTTCTTTTTATACTCCAGCAACTTTACATCCTCAGTATATTTCAGCTGCAAAAAGTCTTCCCAACTCGGATAGATACCGTCGTGGTAAGCCGTTGTTCTATAAGCAGGCATATTCAACCTTCTTGATGCTTCCAATTCGCGGACACCATCGAGTGTATAGCCAGAATCTGAGGTGGCCTGCCGCTGCTTCCCCACCAGATTTCTGCAAAAACTGCACAGGCATTCATCTACTCTCCTCATTAATTTGGCCGTCACATCACCTGCGCTGATCTCGACCGTCGTATCGATCATACCGATTGAGTGATATGCATCCTGCTCCCCGATAAAATATTCCGCCCTGTACCGAAAGAAAGCAAATTCTTTTGTAAGGCCCATACCATCTTCCGTAGCCATAAAGTCGTAAATAACCACGATCAGATCTTTTCCGGACTGGGATGCGGCCTTTTTTGACAAAGCACTGTAATACGCAGCAATGTCCTGGCTCAATGGACCGGTTGTTTCTACTTTTACCGGGCGATTACCCAGACCCAGCTTTACATAACCAATAGTGCCCAAAGTGTCGGGGCGCTGATCCAGTACAATGATATTGCGAAATCCCTGAGTAAAGCTATCGCAATTATCAGGATCAAACTTAATGAGATTACGTTGCGCCTGCGCAACAGGCAGGCATACAGTCAAAAGAAATAGTGTGAGGGCTGCGCGGTGAAGGATATAGAAACAGTTCATCGCGCAAATATGCAGAATAAATTCTGGAAAAACTAATTCATACGCATCTGCTCATCTACCTGCAGTTTCTGCTCCCAGCGCCAGGCGGTATCCATCATTTTGTCCAGGCTATAGCGGGGCTCCCAACCCAGCAGCTTACGGGCCTTGGTGTTGTCTGCATACACCGCGATCACGTCTCCTGCACGACGGGGGCCCAGCATGTGGTTCAGCTTGCGGCCGGACACGGCTTCAAAAGCTTTGATCAGCTCGAGCACCGTCACGCCATTGCCGGACCCCAGGTTGAATACGGTACAGGCTTCGCGGCTCTTGCCGGCCAGCAGGTACTCCAGGGAACGGGTATGGGCCTGTGCGATGTCCATCACATGGATGTAGTCCCTGATGCAGGAACCGTCTCGGGTATCATAGTCGTCGCCGAACACGGTCATTGATTCGCGTTTACCAATCGCCGTCTGTGTAATAACAGGCACCAGGTTTTCCGGTTTTTCCTGCAGCTCGCCGATCTGTACGGAAGGGTGTGCGCCCACGGGATTGAAGTAGCGCAGTAAAATAATATTGAAACCTGCATGCTGCCGGGCAAAGTCCCTGCAGATCACCTCACCGATCTGCTTGGTAAAAGCATAGGGAGATTCTGCGGTCGCCAGCGGGGTCTGTTCATCTACCGGCAGGCGGTCGGCATTGCCGTATACGGAGCAGGAAGAGGAAAATACAACATTGCTCACCTGGTAGTCTTTGGCGCATTGCAGGATGTTGACCAGGGAGTTGATGTTGTTGCGGTAATAATTCAGGGGCTGCTCCACCGATTCATTCACGGATTTATAAGCGGCAAAATGAATAATACCGACGATATCGGGATTCTCGATAAAAACGGCCTGGGTATCGTCCAGGTTGGTCAGGTCTACCTTATAATTCTTGATCGTACGGCCCAGTATGGCCTCCACACCTTCCAGCATGCGCAGGGATCCGCGGGAAAGATCGTCTACAGAGATCACATCAAAACCATTGTTCACGAGGTCTACAATCGTGTGTCCCCCGATATAGCCGCATCCGCCGGTCACCAGTATTTTTCCAGGAATCATAAGCTGCAAATTTAACGAAATCAATCTGCAAGCTGCAGAAAAATATCATCCTCGATGGTCATGCCCTGCTTCAGCCAGATCACCCGGATACCCAGGGATTCGGCGGCACGGATGTTGTGCTCGTTGTCGTCGATAAACAAAGTTTCTTCAGGTTTGAAGCCACAATCTTCCAGCACCCTCGCGTAGATGCGCGTATCGGGTTTGCGCAGGCCCATCCGGTGGGAATAATAGACTTTGTCAAAAAATACGCCGATGTTCGGGATGCCATGCGCCTGCTGCAATACATTGTTGAAGAAAGGCTCGTGGATCTCGTTCGTATTGCTGAGCAGCACCAGGTCGTAGTGCAATTGCAATTGTTGCAGGATCTGCAGGCGGCGCAACGGGAAGTCCAGGATCAGCTTGTTCCAGGCGGCAACGATCTGCTCGTCGCTGCATTGGTCTCCTGCGGCGGACCTGAGCGAACCGATAAAGTCTGCAGCCGTGATGGCGCCCGTTTCCAGGCTGTCGAAAAGTGTCGCTTGTTCGAATTGGGCATAACGCTCCCTGATATCGGCGATACCCAGGTCGGCAAAAGCCTGTATGGTCAGCTGCTGGTCCAGGTTCAGCAGCACGCCGCCCAGGTCGAAAATAATGTGTTTGATTCCGGTGATCATGCTGCAAAAATAAATCCTTTTTGCTGTATGTTTTTGCGGCAAAATGGACTACATTTGCCATCCAAATTTGCTGAAAAGCAAATCGGGCCTATAGCTCAGTTGGTTAGAGCACCTGACTCATAATCAGGGGGTCCCAGGATCATGCCCTGGTGGGCCCACGAAAAAATGGCGTACAAGATATCTTGTACGCTTTTTTGTTGTTCTTTCCTATCGCTTTTGTTGATCGCTATTTGGGCGCTTCCTGGACGATGGCCGGATTTCAATCCTCTTTTTTTAGATACTATTCGGGACGAGCTGAACTGGATGTTAAACCTATAAGGTTTTTGAAACCTTATAGGTTTAGTTTAGAAATTTTGTATTCCTATCTCTTTCACTTGTTTTTATTGTTCTTTAGGACATTTGAGTGGTCGAACATTGTCTTGTTGGTGGGCCTTACTATTACCTGCGCGGCAACACCAACAAGGGCGGAAACAAGATAGTTATAGAGCCATTTCTCATTGCTGCCCACCTTTGCTGCAGCCTGCACTTCTGAAACAACAGGAGCAAAACATAGGCCTACCCACAAACCTTATCCTCCAGCTCCCGGCACTGAAAACCGGCATGTGCGACTAAGGAAATGATTTTAGCACTTTCTATGTGCGCTCCTTCTGCCCGCAAAACACTGTGCCCGCAAGGGAAAGGTTTTGCTGCATAATCATCCAGGTCAAAATTGAATTTAAGGTTGGGGAATCTAAGCCTGAGGGCTTCCAGAATACTATTCGCCTCATCCGCTTTCCGGATATCGCTCATCAACACTACTACCATACAAAAATTGTTATTGTTTAAAAAGAATCATCAACAAGCTCTTTGTTCACCATTGCCCCCGCCAGGTTGCCGGTATATACAGCATGGGCTACAGAGCGCATCATAGCGGCATTATCGCCGCAGGCATAGACGCCCTCCATTGTTGTTTTCTGGAAAGCGTCGACCTGGATGTAGCCCCCCTCGGTAAGCGCGCAACCCAATGCAGCAGGAATACCGGTATGCTGTTCAAAAGGCAGCGCCGCATAAACGGCACTGAAATCCTCTTGGCTGCCATCCGTGAACAGCACACTTTTGAGTTGCCCGTTTTCATGAATGATTTCCGCCACAGCAGTTTCTACGGTATTGATCTTATGCTGCTGCAGCTTTTCCTTTTGCACTTCCGTAAAGGTGGCCGCGCCGGAGCTCATGACGGTAATCTTATCGCTCAGGTTGTTGACCAGGGAAGCGATATGGAAGGCCCGGTCTCCATTGGCCAGTATGCCCGTCTTCTGCCCGCTGAACTCGTAGCCGTGGCAGTAAGGGCAATGAATGACGGAAATACCCCAGCAATCTGAAAAGCCTTTGATGCCCGGCATGATGTCTTTGATGCCTGTGGCAAAAATCAATTTCCGGGCACGGAATGTTTCTTGTGCATCCGTTGTTATCGTGAAGCCATCCTCCGTTTTCGTCCCGCTCACTGCAAGCCCCGAAAGAAAGCGTACGGTATCGTACTGCAGCACTTGTTCCCTGGCTTTTGCAGCTATCGCAGCAGGGGTTTCGCCATCCTGTGTGAGGAAGTTATGCGAATGTGGTGTTTGCCGGTTGCAGGGGGCGCCGCTATCGATGATCAATACGGTTCTCCGGGAACGTCCCAGGGCCAGGGCTGCGGAAAGCCCTGCATAACTTCCGCCGATGATGATGACATCAAAATCCTTTTTATGCTTCATAGTATTTCTTTTTGCGAATGATATGGCCGGAAGGGGCAGTACTACAGCCACTGCTGCTACTCCAGCTTGTTTGACCAGGTGCCGCCTGCTGTATGTACTCATCAGTTGATTGTATAGATTGTTTTCGTTCTTTCCCGTACCTTTACTTAATGCAACTACGTCGCAAAAGTAGGGATTATTTTATTAAATGCGACATTATCGCAATAAAAAATGAAGAGAAGGAACACCCCGGCAAAAGAAGCTGTGCTTTCTGTATTGTCCGCCAGCGCAAAAGCGATGAGCCAGGATGCCATAGAACAGAAGATTGATATTGACATCGACAGGGCGACAATCTACCGTGTGCTCAACCGTTTCTGTGAAGACGGAGTATTGCACCGGATCGTGGCTGAAGACGGGAAGCAGTACTTCGCCGTATGCATGAAATGCGATGATGACCGGAAAAAAACGCCCCTGCATCATTTCCATTTTCGTTGTACACAGTGCGAAACGATTGAGTGCCTGCCTTTGCCGGTACACTTTTCCCTGCAGGCAGGCTACCAGGTGGAAAGCGTCAATTGCGTGCTGACAGGCGTTTGTAAAGATTGCAGTTAAAGATGCAATAGCAAGAATCAGGGAATAGATTCCGGGGCCTCTTACCCGTACGTTTCTATTCTAGCACAATTCATTTTCCAGTCCCTAATGCCAATAGGCAACTTTACTTAGCAAGAAGAATGCAAAACCAGTACTGTTAACCCTGAAATATTCTTTCCCAATTTAATATTATGACCATCAGAATCGACCCAGATAAAAGATTTTTCGTTGGAGATGAACTATCCCCCGGCGGCTGGTATAACTCTCTTAAAGATACGCTCAATTCAAAGGAAATAATCCTGTTTGAGCAACACCTGGAGACTTTACGCTCACAACACAACCCTAAGGCTGTTAGCAGATCAGGCTGTGTTTTCTCCTTTGATACCCATTCCGCCGAGAACTTTCTCCATGCATTAGGTCGTGATAAGGCAGCAAATCATAATGTAGTTGAATTATCCTATGATCCTACAACTCCGGTGTCTGAACATAATTATTCTGTAATCAGCTACTTTTTTCAATGCTTGCAAAATGGTGGCACATTGCCGCTATTGCTGGCGGAAGAAGATCTGATGATACAATATTGGACAGGAAACGCAATGACCCTGTATAATAGTGCTACAGGGCCACTGCCCTATAATGCAGAAATTTTAATAGGGGGCCCGGCGCGGGTTGTTTCAATCAGGTAATCAGCGTCTAAACCGTGTAAACGATTCCTTATTAAACAGCATGCACTTTTAAAGCCTTTCTTTGCAGGCCCGAAGTCATTGTAAGATATAAGCGACAGCATTAAGAGAACGGAGGAACCATCCTCCGGTACCCTTTCAGGCACTTATCGTTGTGCAGACAGGAGCAGCCATTCTTCCTTCGATATCTGATACACAAAGTCAAGCATTGACTCATTGACCTGTTTTTCGCCATCCCTTTGGGCACCCAAACGCTCTATCGCGACCTGTGAGCGTTTATTGTGCTGATCGATATAAAAGTAAACGGTAGTCACTTCATTGAAGATATAATCCAGCATGAGCTTTTTAACCTGTCTGTTGATACCGGTGCCCCAATATTCTCTCGCATAAAACGTACCGCCAATGGCGATGCTTGACCACTCCCTGCTATATTCGTAAAACCTCGTTCCTCCGATCGTTTGCTTGGTCCGCAGATCAACAATACGAAAGGCACCATTACTGTTCAGGCTGGTATCGAAAAAAGGGCGGAACACCGCTTCCTGCCAGCGGTTTTTATATGGGTGCTGCTCCCAGATCGCAGGGTCAGAAGCTACAGAAAACAGCAGCTCAAAATCCGCTTCCTGCAAGGGATATAAGGCCACAAGCTGATTGTGCAATACCGGGTCGAATACCTTTTTCATCAAAGCAAAAATATACAAGCTGCATCATATAGCATCCGCTCTATGCCCTGCCCCGTTTACACAAGCAAATCCTCCTTTCCTTCTTTGCGTAGTTTACTCCTTTTCTTCCCATTCAGGAAATAAACACACATACCCAATGCCAGCCAGGACAGCAGGGCAAGATTCGCATCAGTTCACCGATCAGAAATCCTCTGTATTCTTGTAAAGGATGCCACTTGGAGTATTTCGTATAGCCAGATGCCTTTCTCCCATACCCGGCAGGCAGGTACCACGAGCAGCGCGTTATCCCACTGATCTGAATCGTTAGCAACTACCGGATCAGGGTAATGTCGCCTTTATACAGCTCCTCTGCAGCACCCGGATAATCGAAGGTGATCTTCACCAGGTAAAAGTACACACCCATATCCTGGGGCTTGCTATCATACACACCATCCCAGTACTGTTCAGGCCGGTCCGCAGCAAACACCTCCTCACCGTACCGGTTGAAAATCCTGAGACTGAAGCTTCTGTAAGCATCCAATACCATAGTTCTGAAATAATCGTTTCTGCCATCCCCGTTCGGCGTAAAGGCATTCGGGATATCTATCCTTCCTTTTACTTTCACCGTGCAGCAACGCACGGCCGTATCCGTCTGTCCGCACCGGTGTTGCGCCACCAGTGTAATGCAGTGGCGGCCATATTCCGGTATCCGTTTGGCTAAGTCGTTCTCTTCAGACAAAAGCTCATCACGGAAATACCATTGATACCGCACCGAATTCGTTGATAGGTTCTTGCCGAAAAAAACGGCATCATCAATATAAGCGAGCGCGGGTGTCAGGGTGAATGCTGCTGATGGGAGCGTATCTGTGATGATGGACATGCTGGTCCGGCCGGAATCGAGGCAGCCGTTCAGGCCAGTGCCGCTCACAGAAAATGTGGTATGCTTCCGCACAGTGAATACAGGGGCTGCACAGTCCGTGCAGGAAAGGTCAGCAGCCGGCGACCAGTGATATTGTGCGGCACCGCTGGCAAACAGCTGTACCTGGCTTCCCAGGCACACAGCAGAATCCCGGTTGACGATAATATCCGGCAACGGCTTTACTCTTACGGTCACCTGAACAGAATCCTTGCACCGGTTCAGGTCTGTACCCACGACGGTGTATGTAGTGGTCTCCGATGGCCACGCAATGGCAGTATCGCAATCGCTGCAGCTCAATGATGCCGCAGGCGACCAACGGTAAGCCACGGAACCGTTTGCGCGCAAAACAGCCTGGGCGCCCTTACACACCGGGGCAGGAGGCTGCACAGCAACCTTCATCGGATGGTGTACCACGATGCTGAGCGTATCTTCCTTCGGGCAGCCGTTGCTGCCTGTTCCGGTGATGATGAAGTCTGTCGTTCCGGCGGCGCTGAAAAAAGGATCGCTACAGGTCGTACAGCTCAGGCCTGAAGCAGGCTTCCATTGGTACTTTGCAGCACCGGATGCATGCAGCTGCACGCCGTCTCCGTAGCAAACGGCAGTATCGGATGCATGCACATCGGGCAAGGGCCGGACCTCTATAGCCATAGTGTCTGACAAGCTGCATCCCGCACTGTCTGTTACCCTGAGGGCATATACCACGTCGGTATTTGCTGTAAGCGAGGGATAAGGACAGGTCGTGCAGCTAAGGCCGGAAGCCGGCCCCCAACTGTATGATAACGGCGCTATTCCTCCAGCCACATCAGGATGCAATGCCAGGGGCGTGCCGGAACAAACGGAGGTATCGCGCAAGCCTACGCTAAACACGGACAAGCTCGCAGACAAAGTGTCCGTGCAGCCGTTGTCTTCATACGGATCCAGGACAAGCCTGATCTGGTCGATGGAGTACGGCGCATACAGGGTAATGTTTTGCTGCGTATCTATGATCCTGGCCAGGGAAGAATCGCGCCAGCTGTACTTTTTGAAACCGGGAGGGCCGGACAGGTGAATGACGGAGTCGCATTTTTCCCTGTTTACCTTTATGGCGTAGGTACTGCATTCCAGGTCAAAATAAACGCAGCAGTAATCGTACGTGGCAAAACAGTTCATCTGGATAAAACTGATCGTCACAGACCGGCCTGCATAAGCGCCTAAAGGTAAGATCTCTGTAGTCCAGGGTTTGTAGAAAACGTCGCCGTAATTGGGGCAGAGCGCTACCTTAAAACCAGGCAAGGCACCGGCCACATAATTGCGCTGGCCACAGGGCAACAATGCTCCTGTAGCGGCGTCGCGGGTCACAATACTGAAAGCGGGCTGCAAAAAAGCATAGTAATGTTCGGGGTCTTTAATGACCAGTGCGTAATGATAAGTCAGGGCGAAATCCGTATCGTCCGGCGGAATATGAATTGTGTAAGCAGCGATATTGCCCAGGCCGACTCCGCCGAATGTCTCTCCCAGGTTGAAAGAGTAATGCCCTCCGTAAGGTGATACTTTTGGGAAATTGCCGCAAACTTCTTTATCCGAACCGGAGGTTAACCTTATCTGTCCGATGGTGGCAGGAGTAGGAGGAACTACAGGAACCGTATCGTAAGGCGGCCAGTGAATATCTGCGATGTATTTTACCTGGTAAAATTTCCACTGGCTGAAGTCGCCCAACTCCCAATCCAGGTTAGGCGGGCAGGCGGCTTTCTGTGCCGATGAGGGCAGGCTCAGCAAGAGCAGCAAGGCTGCAAGAAATAGCTTTCTGTGCTTCATGGCTTCTTATACCTGTGAATCGGGTCTTTCACACGCAATTGCGATATTACATTATTTTATTTAAAAATAAAATAATGTATGCCTGAAATTCTTCTTTCCTATGCTTGTCGGCATCATTGACAAATGCAGCTACAGCGACTTTGAAAGATAGAAGAAAAGATATCGGATCTCCCTGCTTTTGAAAAACGATGCGGTGAGCCATCATCCGTCCTGGCAGAAACCTTGCTTGCTTTTGCTGACAAGCGCTTCTTCTACTTTCTTACTTCTGATCAGACAACAACAATATCCGCAGGCCGGAACGGAATCCACGACGTATCCTTACTTTGGTACGGGCATTGGGTTTGTATTTCCCGGAGTTTGTCAGCACAACACCTGTTATAATAATGGCCAATCCAACAAACTGACCTGCAGCAATGATCTGCCGGGTAAACAACCAGCCGGCCAGCACGGCCACTACCGGATTGATGTAGATATGGGTACTGACCAGTGCCGGAGACCGAACCTGCAGTAGCCAGATATAGGACAGGTAAGCCACTATAGACCCCATGAATACCAGAAAAGCCAAAGCCAGCCAGGCCTT
>JAEUVW010000020.1 GCA_016786525.1 Chitinophagaceae bacterium | reverse complement strand
TGTGGCTGCTACCTCGATCACGAAAGGGCTGGGATTGCAACCCCGGCTCATCGCGATATTGGAAGGAGAAAGCCTGGTCAATGATGCCAGCGGCCTGATCGCGTACAAATACGCTTTGGCAGCGGTGGCGGCAGGAAATTTTGTATTCTGGGAGGCCGGGCTCAACTTTGTCATCGTATCGGTGGCCGGTATCGGTGTAGGGCTGACCATCGGTTACCTGATGTACCTGGTCCATAAAAAATTCATCTGTGACCCGGTTATCGAAGTCACGCTGACCTTTCTTACCCCTTTTGCGGCTTACCTGCTGGCCGAGCATTTTCATTTTTCAGGCGTGCTGGCCGTAGTGACCACAGGGCTTTACCTGTCGTTCCGTTCGTCCGAAATGTTCAGCAACCAGAGCCGGATCATGTCTTATGCAGTATGGGATGTGGTTATCTTTATCCTGAACGGCCTGATCTTTATCCTGATCGGCCTGCAGCTGCGTACGGTATTGTCTGAAATGAAAGACTATTCGACGACAGAATTGATCCTGTACGGTGCGGGCGTCAGCCTGGTCGTTATTGTGGTCCGCTTTGTCTGGGTGATCCCGGCTACCCTGCTGCCCCGTTTGCTCAGTAAGCGGATCCGCGAAACGGAACCTTTTGACGCCCGCAATATGATCGTATTTGCCTGGGCCGGTATGAGAGGTGTGGTCTCTATGGCCGCAGCCCTGGCCTTACCGGTGTACCTGGCAGATCATTCGGCCTTCCCTTACCGCAACCTGATCATTTATCTTTCCTTTTGCGTGATCCTGTCCACACTGGTGGTCCTGGGCCTTACCCTGCCCTGGCTGATCCGGAAGATGAAGCTGGAACCGCACTCTGTGGTGGCAGAAGAGTATACCGTACGCAATGAAGTGGTCAGCACGGCGATCAGCCATATTGAAGAACATTTGTCGCTGGTGAATGCAGACCTGCTGCATCATATCAAAAGCAAATACGAGGTGAAGTACAACCGCCTGCAAAAAACCGACCTCCCGGTCAATTATTTTGGCAAGGGACAGGTACTGCCGGCCAGTGTGTTCAACAATTTCTCCCAGATGCAGCTGGACCTGATCGCTGTAGAAAGACAGGCCCTGGTGGCCCTGCACAAACAGGGTAAGGCCAGTGAAGAGATCGTGCGCAAAATGGAAAAGGAGCTGGACCTGGAAGAGACACGCCTGCAAATGGAAATGTACCAGTCCTGAAAAAAGACCGGTACATTTTGGGGAGCAAAGCGATTTGCCCTATGCTTCTGTTTTTACGATGATGCCGTTGCCATTCATATTGTGGATGACCACCCTGCCCTGCCTGCCGTTTTCTTCATTGACCAGCTGTGTGATGCCTTTGGTGATCGGGAAGCCATAGTCGTTAAACAACACTACAGCACCGACAGCTAAGCGGGGCCACACCCAATCCAGCACATCCCTGCCGGAGCGGTAGGCATCTACATCAATATGGCACATGCTGAATTGTTTGTCTGCCACTTCATGCCCTGTATCGTCGGGGAATATGCCCTGGAGCAGGCGTACATTGGTCAATCCAAACTTTTTGACATGGGCTGCCACGAATTGCAGTGAGGTATCATCGTGCTCGCCACCGGCATAGTAATTGTCTTCCTGGTCGCCGGCCTTCACCACACCGGTAAAGGTATCGCAGGCATACACTGTTTTGGGTGAGCCGATCATGTCCAGTTTTTTACCCATGATGATGCTGGTAGAGCCGCGCCAGACGCCCACTTCCAGTATATCTCCCGGCACCTGCTCCAGCTGTTCGGCCATCTTCCACAGCTCCCAGGCCTGGTACAGGTTCACCAGGGAGTGCGGCCTGACTTTATAATAGGTAGACAAAAAATCCCGGTCTGTAACCCAGGGCGCATACGTTGCAGCGGGTACCAGCAGGTGATAGGGCTTGTTCCTGAGTTTCGCCCATTCGAAAAAAGGTATGTTCATCAGCCGTGCCATGGCAAAGGTGGCATTACTGAATATGCGTTGGATGTGCATGCTGATTGTTTTGGATTAAAACCTGTTGAATACCCTGAGCAGGATGGGCGGTACATACAGACGTACGGTATCCTTCCATTTGCTCACGTCATTCCGGACACCGTTGCGGGCTGCAAATACCGTATTATGCACTTCCAGTTTGGGATTGATCTCTGCATCAGGCCGGCCATTGCTGTAATAGTACATGGCCAGGGACTGGCGTGTGCGGTGCTCCGGGCAACTCAGGGGTTCAGGGTGCCCGTGATAGGAATAATCTGTTGTGGAGAATACGACCACCGAGTTAAAAGCCGGTAATATCTTCTGAACGCAGTTCTTCATGTCCCGGTCCCATAGCTCAAAATGGCCGCCATAGGCTTCCTCCCAATCTTTATTGAGGAACACCAGCAGGTT
>JAEUVW010000018.1 GCA_016786525.1 Chitinophagaceae bacterium | reverse complement strand
TACCTGCTGTCGCAGGTGTGCAAAGAGGCCGGTCTCCCTGCAGGTGTGCTGAACATCGTACACGGCAACGGACCGAATTGCGGCAGCGAGATCGTAAAACACCCCGATATCAAAGCCATTTCCTTTACCGGCAGTACCCGTGCCGGTAAAGACATTGCAGCCGTAGCGGCCCCGATGTTCAAAAAGATATCGCTGGAGCTGGGGGGCAAAAACCCGAACATCATCTTTGCCGACTGCGATTGGGAAAAAATGATGCGCACCACGGTACAATCCTCCTTCGCCAACCAGGGACAGATCTGCCTTTGCGGCAGCCGCATCCTGGTCGAAGAAAGCATTTACGAAAGATTCAAAGCCGAATTCATCAGCCGGGTACAGGCCCTGAGTGTAGGCGATCCGCTGAACGAAAACAGCAAACAGGGCGCTATCGTCAGCAAGATGCATTTCGACAAAGTGATGTCCTGCATCCAGTTGGCTAAAGAAGAAGGCGGCACCATATTGCTGGGCGGTAAGGCAGTGCAGCCCGAAGGTCGCTGTGCGAACGGTTACTTTATCGAACCGACCATTATAGAGGGTTTACCCGCCCATTGCCGTACCAATATGGAAGAGATCTTCGGCCCCGTGGTGACCCTGCAATCGTTTAAGACGGAAGCAGAGGCCCTCGAAAAAGCCAATACCAGCGAATACGGCCTGGCGGCTACGATCTGGACACAGGATGTCAGCCGTGCCAACAGGGTAGCGGCACAGGTGCACAGCGGTATCATCTGGGTAAACTGCTGGTTGCTGCGCGACCTGCGCACCCCTTTCGGCGGCTTCAAAAGCTCGGGAGTCGGTCGCGAAGGCGGCTGGGAAGCCATGCGCTTTTTTACAGAACCTAAAAATGTAGCGATAGAATTGTAAACCATGGAAGCGATCAACAACCAGACAATACGATTATCCCAGTTGCCTAAGGGAAAACGCGCCCTGATCCGGGAGCATGAAGAATCCGGTTTCCGGCTCACACTGATGGAAATGGGTTGCATACCGGGCGAACCGGTTTGGGTAGAAATGATCGCCCCTATGGGTGACCCCATGGCTTTGCGCATTGCCGGCTACCACCTGAGCATCCGCCGGGAAGACGCAGATAAAATATGGGTCGAAATCTCAAATAGCTAAACAAATGGCCGCACGCTTTCACCAGCACGACCGGGACCCGGAGCTGAAGCAGAAAAGAAAATTATCCCAATACCTGGACAAGCTTGTCCAGCAGCACCTCGAAGGCATCAAAAAGGTCAGCCTCGACTATATCTTTTGTTCCGATGAACACCTGCTGGGGATCAACCGGCAATTCCTGGATCACGACACCTTTACCGACATCATCACCTTCGACCTCAGCGAAAAGGAAAGCGAGGTAGTGGGGGAGATTTATATCAGCGTGGACCGTATCCGCGACAATGCGGCAAAATTCAAAGCAGCTTACGAACAGGAACTGCACCGCGTGATCTTCCACGGTGCCCTGCATCTGTGCGGTTTCACCGACAAAAAGCCTGCCGATAAGAAGGAAATGACTGCGCAGGAAGATGCCGCCCTGCAAGGATATTTTGCCGGATAAGGAGAAGAAACCATGACCGGGATAAAACCTATAAGGTTTCAAAAACCTTATAGGTTTCATTGATCCTCTTTTCAATCAGAGCCAATAACTGTCTTCCAGTATAAGCCATTCAATCTTATTTCTTCGGTTCCCCCAAATGAAATACCTCATCACCGTCATCACCATCTTTTTGCTGGTCTTCCTGGTCCTGGGAGTATTGTTCCTGCTCCTGATGTGGGGTTCTGATTATTAAACAGAACCAGTAGTATTTATTATTAATTTTTCACTATGCGTCGCTGTTCTTTCATTTATTTTCCCACAAGCGGGTCTTAGGCTTTTCAAAGTCGATTTTTTAGTGCAATTTTGCACTTTAGTATGAATCAACTAAATCACGCCGCTGCGGCACCCGCCTGGCTCTATCTTCAGGACGGAACATTACTCAAAGGAAAATCATTTGGCGCTAAAGGAACCTGTGGAGGCGAAATCTGCTTCAATACAGGCATGACGGGCTACCAGGAAGTCTTTACCGACCCCTCCTATACCGGCCAGATGCTGATCATGAACACTGCGTATATCGGCAACTACGGTGTGGCCGATATGGATGTGGAAAGTAATTCGGTAAAGATCAGGGGCCTGATCTGCCGCAATATCTCTGCGCGTTACTCACGCATGATGGCAGGCGATTCATTGGAAAACTACCTGGTCAGCAATAAGCTGATCGCCATATCGGACGTAGATACCCGCGCGCTGGTGCAGCATATCCGCAACAAAGGTGCGATGAACTGCGTGATCTCTACCGAATACAGCAGCCCCGAAGACCTGGCGAAAGAACTGGCTAAAGTGCCGGATATGGCCGGTCTCGAGCTTTCGAGCGAGATCAGCACAAAAGAACCCTATACTGTAGGTGATGAAAATGCCGCCCTGCGTGTAGCCGTACTGGACTTTGGCGTCAAACGCAATATCCTCACCAGCCTGGCAGAACGCGGAGCCTACCTGAAAGTGTTCAACGCACACACCGATGTAGCCACCCTGGAGGCTTTTCAACCCAATGGCTTCTTTGTCAGCAATGGCCCCGGCGACCCCGCCTCTATGCCTTATGCCGTAGAAACGATCAAAGGCCTGATTGCGACGAACAAACCCCTGTTCGGTATCTGCCTCGGCCACCAGTTGCTGGCCCTGGCCAACGGCATCCCGACTTTTAAAATGCACCACGGGCACCGCGGTCTGAACCACCCGGTAAAGAACCTGGTCACCGGTAAATCAGAGATCACCACGCAAAACCACGGTTTCGGTATCGTGCCAGAGGCCGCCAAAGCTTCCGATAAGATCGAGATTACGCACGTGAACCTGAATGATGATTCCATAGAAGGCATCCGCATGAAGAACCACCCGGCCTTTTCGGTACAATACCACCCGGAGAGCACACCCGGTCCTTTCGATTCGCGCTACCTGTTTGACGAGTTCATTGCCATGATGCAATAAGTTCCTGTCAGCACAATCAATATAGACAAGAGCCCGGCTTTCATAGCCGGGTTTTTTTATGCCGACAAGGTTCCAGAGTATGGGCCAACCCAAAACACAGGCGTAGCGGGATGAAAAAGGGCTGGATGTCAGGTAAGGAAAAGCAGCAATTAAACGCGTCTCTGCCCTCCTGCCAGGGTGCGGGCCGAAGGACTGAGGGATGCTGACGGAGTTTCAGCATCGGGAAGGAAGACTGGTATTCATCCGGCAGAGACCAGCAGTTCTTGCTCCTGAAAAGTAAAAAATGCGCAAAATCCTGCCTTGCGATGAAGTACGCTTTGATCGCCATTTTAAAAGCAAGAAGGCCCCGTATTTTTCGAAAAAATCAGTACTTTCACCGCTACACATTTTTTTATACGAAAAAACAAAATGAAGCAAGAGAAAATACTCATTATGGGTGCCTGCGGACAGATCGGTGTAGAGCTGACACTGGCCCTGCGCCAACAATACAGCAATGCACAGGTGATCGCCAGCGACCTGCGCGATGAAGCCCACCCGCTGCTCGAAGGCAGTGGTCCCTACTACAAATTGGATGCTACCGATATCAAAGCAGTAGCGGAGCTGGTACAAAAAGAAAGCATTACCCAGATCTACCTGCTGGCGGCCTTGCTGTCTGCCACAGGCGAAAAGATGCCGATGAAGGCCTGGGAGATCAATATGAACAGCCTGCTGCAGGTACTGGAGCTGGGTGTGGAGCAAAAACTGACTAAAATTTACTGGCCCAGCTCTATAGCGGTGTTCGGAACCACTACACCCAAAAATGATACTCCACAGAAGACCATAGTAGAGCCGACAACGGTCTATGGCATCAGCAAATATGCCGGCGAACTATGGTGCCAGTATTACCATCGCCGTTGGGGATTGGATGTACGCAGCCTGCGCTACCCGGGCCTGATCAGCTGGAAGTCTGCACCGGGTGGCGGTACCACCGACTATGCGGTAGAGATTTACCACGAGGCACTGAAACATAAAGCTTATACTTCCTTCCTTTCGGAAAATACCTATCTGCCGATGATGTACATGGACGATGCGATCAGGGGTACGATAGAACTGATGGAAGCACCGGAAGATCAGATCAGGTCGCGTATGGCCTACAACCTGTCTGCAATGAGCTTCTCCCCGAAAGAGATCGCTGCCGCGATTCAAAAGCATATCCCGGACTTCAGTATCAGCTATGCGCCGGATTTCCGCCAGGCGATTGCCGACTCCTGGCCCTCCAGCATCGATGATTCGGCTGCCCGCAGCGACTGGCACTGGAAGCACGAGTTTGACCTGGACAAGATGACGGCCGATATGCTGAAAAACCTGGAAAAATAAGACATACATTGCTGATGAGCTGCCCCGGATACTCCGCAAGGAGTTCCGGGGCAGTGTCTGTAAACCTATAAGGTTTCAAAAACCTTATAGGTTTTGCTATCCGATAGGCCAGTTTCAAAAACCATATCGGTTTTGTGCATTACTCTTCGATCAGCTGCAGGTACAGGTCCTCGACCTTTTTGCGTGCCCAGGGCGTTTTGCGCAGGAACTTCAGGCTGGAGTTGATACTGGGATTTTCATTGAAGCAGCGGATATTGATATTGCGGCCCAGTTGTTCCCATCCGTCATAATAAGCCAGCAGGTATTCGAGTATAGCCTGCAGGGTCTTGCCGTGCAAAGGGTTGTTGGCTTGTGTGCTCATATTATTTTCCCGTTTTTCTTCCATTCATATGCCAGGGAGCAGATACCCGTAAGGGCCAGTATACCCATGCCCGACCAGAAGACAACAGGACGGGATAAGGAAGCCTGTGACAGCGCCCACCAGCTGCTGCCGAAAATAAGTGCGAACAATACCATTTTGCGTGCCAGCAAACGCAGCGGCAGCAGGCTCAGTACCGGTACCTGCAGGATGCGGGCAGCGCTGAGCAGGTAGTATCCTGCCTGCCAGTAGGTACTGATCACAAAGGCTAGTGCCACACCCGGTAGGCCCAGCAGGCAGTACATCGGGTACATCAGCAGGCAGGCCATCAGGAAGTCGATGAGCGCGCCTTTGTTGATGATATCCCCACGGTGATGACTTTGCAGTAAAGCAGTAAAAGGGTAGGCCCTTACCGGTAGTACCAGCTGGGCACAAACAAAGATCCACACGCCACTGCTGTACTTTTCGGAGAACAGGGTCACCAAAAATTCCTCGCGGAAAAAGAGGAGAAAAAAGAACAGGGGAAAAACAACGGAAGAGAGCAGCGCCGAAGCATGATGCAGCAGGTCGATCTGACCCTCTATGGTTTTCCGTTCCTGCTGGTGTGCCCAGTGCTGTATGGCCGCGCTGCTGACGGCTGAAAAGACCAGGGGCAGGAAGGCGATTTCTATCGTCGCATTGGTATACACGGCAAACAATTCATCTGCCAGTATAAAGGAAAAAATAAACTTGTCGATCCAGCGGAAGAAAACCTGGATGATGTCATTGATGCCCAATTGCAACCATAGGGTACGGGCTGAGCTGCTTTCGTTCCCGCTTTGTGGCGGCAATTCCCCGGCTGAGGCGCCCTGCAGCGCCCGGATCCGGTACAGGTTCAGCAACAGGCGCAGTGCCAGCAGTGCACTCAGGGGCAGCAACAAGGCGCCAAGGCCATTGCCTGCCTGCAGGTAATGGATCAGCAGGAAGCCTGTGGCATAGCACAGGTTGACGCCGATAAGCCAGCGGTAAGCCCTGAAGGCCGTGAGCAAGGCATCGCTGAGCATAAGGCCTGCATAAAGGAAAAAGAATACCGCGCTTGTGGTAAAAGAGCTACCGTTATACCGGTACTGCAAGCCGCCAAACAATACAGACAATAAGCTGAGCAATACAAGGTACAGCGCGTATCTTTTTACTGTGATTTCCCGGAGCAGGGACATCGCTTTAGCACCGGAAAAGGTAATGATGAATGCCGGGAAACCGATACCTGCCACAGCGCTGAGGAAGATCAGCTGCGTCCAGAAATTCTGATACCGGGCATACGCCTCCGTATCCAGTATATGCGCACAATAGAGTACCGCCAGGAAAATGGCCAGGGCCGGGAAGAATTTCGCTGCAAAAAGATACAGCGAGCTGCCGGCTACGGATTGCTTACCTTGTTTGTTTTCCGCCTGCAAATCTGGAACAATCTTGTTGGTTGAGTTCTTTTATTTTCCGTGCAGGATTCCCTGCGATCACGCAATACCCCTCGCTGAAACTATGGGTCACTATGGCTCCCGCACCGACGATCGTAAAGTCTCCCAAGTGTACGCCCGGCAGTATGGAAGCGTCTTTGCCGATCCAGCAATGCCTGCCGATCCTGATTGGTTCAGCAGGATCGTAAACACTGTTGTCTGTAAAGTTGTGATTGGCGGACAACAGGCCCACACCGGGTCCGATATTGGTATAGTCGCCGATGTGGATGCCATTGATCGCGTTGATGTACACACCCGGGGAATCGCCCGGGAAGACGCCCGCACCCCTGACGATCTTATCCGCGCAATGGATGGTGCTCGTATGGTGCAGGGCCCAGGAGACCCCGGTGTTTTGCCGCAGTATTTTCCGGAACAGGAAATCAGTCATATAAAAGCCGAAGCTCATGTCCCGGCGCAGCCGCAGCACTTTCCGGATCGTATTGCTCAGTCTGCCTGCCACTGCTATTTGCTTTATTTAATGCTTTCTTGTTGCGGTACAGCCTCAGTATTGGGTTTGCGCTTGCGGAACGCCATGAACAGGGCTGCTCCAAACAAAAGGTACAGCAGCAGGCTGACGATCATCGCAAACTTGTTGTAGCGGTAGAAGGTTTCCGGGTGGAATTTGAATTCGATCTTATGGTTTCCTGCCGGGAGCAGTACCGCGCGTAAGATATAGTTTGCTTTCACAATAGGCGTTTCTTTGCCGTCTACATACGCTTTCCAGCCCTTGTCATAATACACATCTGAAAATACGGCCAAGCCGGGATGGCTGTTGCTGGAGACAAAGCTGATATCATTCAGACCGTACCTGTCCAGTTTAACCGTGGCGGCGCTGTCTTTCACAAAATTGCCGGCATTGCCCAGCTGAGCCGCAAAGTTTTTGCGGATAATGGCGGTTTGCGTTGCTTTCCATCCGCCTTCCGTCGTGTCGCCCAAGGCCGGGGCGTTCATGCCCTTCATCTCCTCATCCGCATTGTCTACATACTTTACCTCGTTTACAAACCAGGCATTGCCCGCAGCACCGGGATTGGGCTGGAATACCGCTTCCCCGTTTTGCCCGCCGTTGAAGATAATGTACTTCGTATTGAGCATGTTCAGCACCTCGCTGTTGAAGGGGCCGCTCATATGTACATCGATCAGGTCCTGGTAGGATTCCATCTTAACCGCACTGTACCCGCCTACGGTTTTATGGTAGTAGGATTGTACCGCATCGTTGTAGGTATTGCGGCTGAGGTCAAGGACGCGGTAATACGGATCTTTATCTTTCAGTATCTCCGCATCCACAGGCCTGGGGTTGAACTGGGCTTCATAATCGGATGTATCGATAAAGTTCTTTTCATTGAAGTATTTGCGTGCAGTCGGGATCAGGTCTATCGCAACCAGCAGCGCCAGTCCGCCGAGCATCAGTTCTTTTTTAAGCTTGTTTTTGCTGAAAGCCCAGATCAGCCCGGCAGCCGCCACGATAAAGAAGTCGCTCAAAAGGCCGCTGCTCAGGGCCATCGAGGCCCGATCGTCCATCAGTGCCTTGACAACTTGCTGACCTACCTGCGGGTTGCCGGCGCTCTTGGCAAACTGTTCGGCCAGTGCGGCATCGCCATCGCCCCTGAAATCAAAGAACAGCTGGCTGCCTACAGCAAGCAGCACGCACAATCCTGCGGTAATAATGGTTGCTGTTTTCAGCTTTTTGAGCAGCGCATCACCGGCGATTTTATACGTAAGGATGTCATTCAGCGCCCAAAAGCCCAGCATCGGGAACAACAATTGCGGCACCACCAGGATCATAGAGGGCACCCTGAATTTGTTGTACATCGGCAGGTGGTCAAACAGGAAATTGTTGAGCCCGGGCAAATGACGACCCAGGGACATCAGGATCGCAACCAGGCTGGCCACCAACATCCACCATTTATACGGGGAACGGACAATGAGCATGCCGAGTACAAAAAGGAAACAGATAATAGCACCGAAATAGACCGGGCCTGCCAGGAAGGGTTGAGGGCCCCAATAAGTCGGCGCCTGCTCTGCATATTGTTCTGCATACTGCTCCTGCATCCCGATACTGGTCAATGTTTTATAAAATTCAGAACCGGTACCGATATCCTGCCCGGACGCGCCCCCATAGAGCTGAGGAACGATGAGGCAGAAGGTTTCGCCGATGCCATTGCTCCAGCGGAAAGCGTACTCCCTGTCCAGGCCGCCGTTTACTTTGGTTTGGCCGCTTTTTAACTGTTTCAGCTCGCTGGCGCCTCCGCGCATCGTATATTTCGTATATTCTGCAGTAGCCATCACCGGCGGCAGGGAAGGAGCAATAGAGAGTCCCGTCACCACGATAGAGATCAGGGTTCCGATCAGCAGGTTTTTGATCCGGCCGTGCCTGATCTCGTTGATCGCAATGCCGATACCTGCTATGACCAGCATGATACCGGTATAATATACCATCTGGTAGTGCGATGAGCCCAGCATGTGGGTAAAGAACAAGGCCATAACGGCAGCACCCGAAAGCCTGCGCCCGTCGAAGATCATAATGAAGCCGGCCAGTATACCCGGCATATCTGCAACGGAAAGCGCTTTGGTCACGTGCCCGGACGCAATGAGTTCAGGATTGTATGTTGCAAAAGCATAGGCCAGGCCCCCGATCGCGCCGATCCATTTGTCGATCTTCAGCGCACAGGCCAGGACAAAAAAGCCGAGCATGGCATAGAACAACATGAAGGCCGGATGCGGAACGACAAGCGCTATGGCACTATGGATTTGCATCACATAGTTTTTCACACCGCTCAGGTACAGGTTATAAGTAGGCATACCTCCAAACATGGCATTGCTCCATAAAGGGTGCACCCCGGTAGAATCTTCATAATGACGGATCTGGTTTACGGAAGACTCCCAAGAAACCAGGTCATGTACATTCAGTTTTTTACCCTGGAACTGCGGCAGGCAATACAGGAAGGAGATCAGCATGAAACCGATGATGATACCGATAGTGGTTGCGTTTCTTTTCAAGAAGGATGGTTGCATATTGTGCTTTTTAGCAGGGGCAAATATAAGTGAAATGGTGTATGCTCGTATGGTAGCCGGTATCTTTTTACATGTCGCGGCTACGAGGGTATATGCTGCTTTTTACAGGTAGCGTTCGTGCAACACATTGAGGTGATGAATGGCATGCCCGATGAGGGCCCAGGCCAGCGCCCGTGCCGAGACTTTATAATCGATGTTGTTGCCCAGCCAGGCACTCTGCTCGGGGGTCAGGTTGCTGAACAGAAACGCGTTGCTCTGCCTGATCACCGTGAATTCAGCAAGCAGGCTTTCCATAGAGCGCTGCGCTATGGATACATGGTCTGCATACAGGTTTTCGTCCATGTAATGCAGGGGTGTGGTACTATCGCCCCGGCCGCAGACCAATGCCCTGTAACCGAATACCCGCTCGGTATCATTGAGGTGCATCAATACTTCTTTGATCGTCCATTTGCCTTCCGTGTAACGATAATCCTGCTTTTCAGGTGGTAAAGCGCTCAGCAACCGGAAGATCTCTTCTGTGTTGCTTTGGTACAGAGCGGCAAATTCGCCGCCGGCAGAGCGGGCCAGCACTATGTACTTGCCAAAATTGGGGTTGTACTCGCCGGGTAAGGGAAATGTCATGGTAGCAGGTTTTTCAGAAATGGTCTTAAAGGTAAGCAGAATTAACAAGCCTTCATGCCCTGAACTGCCTATTTTAGTGTCCCGTATCCAGAAGAACGGCAAAATGGTTTATGAACTACCTCGGGCACGCTTACTTATCTATGGGAGACGCAGACATCCTTTGCGGCAATATGATCGGCGATTTTGTAAAGGGGACAAAAGCCCTGGACCAATATCCCCCGTCAATACGGAAGGGCATAGAACTGCACCGGCGCATCGATGCCTTTACAGACGAACATCCTGCCATAGCGGAGGCAAAACTGATTTTCAGGCCGCAGTATCACTTGTATGCCGGACCTGTTATGGACACCATCCTGGATCATTTCATCGCTAACGATGCGCACTTGTTTGCCGGGGAGGCTGAGCTTGCTGCGTTTGCCGCTAACACATATCACAGTTTGCGCTCCCGAAGCGCTTTTTTCCCGGAGCGCTTTGTGCCGTATTTTGAAAGCATGGTGCAGCACAACTGGCTGTTGCATTACCGCAGCGAGGAAGGCTTGAAAAGGTCGCTGAACGGCCTGATGCGGCGTTCGAAATACATTACGGAGGTCGAAACTGCTTTCGCGTTGATGAGCAGTAAGCGCCGGTACCTGCAAACATATTATACTGAGTTTATGAGTGATGTGATCGATTTTGTTAAAATTGAAGGGAGGGGCAGATGAACAGGTCGGCAAACTTATATTTGCAACTATTGTTTTTTTTATTGCCGTATCCATTAGAATGACCATTTTGACCAGAACCTGTTACATAGCGCTTGTTTTTTCTGTCCTGCTTTTCGCCTGCCAAAGCAGCAGCGATGAAGTAAAGGCCATACCGAATTTTGCCCTGCCTCCTGTAGAAATGGGCGCCATACAACTGGCCTATTCAGATACCAACAGTGCGGAATGGAAACAGATTGCCAAAAGACTGGATTCTTTCTATACAATACAGGCACGTGCCGGTTTTAATGGCAGTGTGCTGATCGGCTACCAGGGTAAGATCCTGTATGAGCGTTATATCGGTTATGCCAACAGGAGCAGGGGCATGATGCTTTCCCCCGATAATTCGGTACAGCTGGCTTCCGTATCCAAGACGTTTACCGGTGCCGCTATCCTGTACCTGTACCAGAACAAGTACCTGGATATCGATAAGCCTGTATCGGAATACCTGAAGAACTTTCCCTACCCGGACATTACCGTCCGTATGCTGCTGTGCCACCGCTCCGGGCTTCCTGATTATTTGCACTGGGTACCTGTATACCGCAAAAGCACGGCACCGATCTATAATGACGAGGTATTGCAGCTGATGGCCAAACACAAGCCTCGCGTCGATTTCAAAGCCAATACACGCTTTAAGTACTGTAATACCAATTACCTGGCATTGGCCAGCATTATCGAAGAGGTAACGGAAATGCGTTACGACTCTTTCCTGCACAAATACATTTTTGCACCCCTGGGCATGCGCAATACCTTTGTGTACGATCCGGCCCGTGGCCTTCCCGACAATGCCACAGTCAGTTACCTGGGCGGCTATGTCCCGAATCCTGTCACATTTTCAGACGGCGTATATGGCGATAAAGGCATCTACAGCACCGTGGAGGATATGTACCGCTGGGACCAGTCTTTTTACCGGAACAAATTCCTGTCCAATGAAACGCTGGAACTGGCTTACGGGCCTTGTTCCTTCGAAAAGCCGGGCATCAAGAATTACGGCCTGGGCTGGCGGATGTTGTGTTACCCTGACGGGTACAAGGTCATTTACCATAATGGCTGGTGGCATGGCAACAACACCTGCTTTTACCGGTTTGTCAAAGACAATTTTACCATCATCGTACTGGGCAATAAACTGTCGAATGCCATCTACCGGCAGCCCCCGGTGCTGTACAGTATCGTCAAAAGCACCGATAGTGTAAGCGGTTTTGAAGAGGGAGAAGAATAGGTATCTTTTAAACACCCTTATTATGAACAGATTTTGCTCCTTTTTTTCATTGCTCACCCTCCTTCTTTTTGCCGATGCCGCAAAGGCGCAGGGGGGGAACAGCGACAGCCTGTTTGCCGTACTGCACCAGGGCAGGGCAATGGTCATGCATACCGTGCGGGAAAATGAGAACCTGTACAGTATCGCACAAAAATACAGTGTTCCCGCCCTGGTGCTCAGCCAGAACAACGATGTTTCCTTTTATGAAAAACTGGTACCCGGCCGCTTATTGATGATCCCCCTGGGCAATTATAATTACCAGCAAACGGGCGACGAGCATACAAAACGTATATACTACCGCTTACAGAAAGGGGATACTTACCTGTCTGTAGCAGATATTTTTGACATAAAAGAGCAATCCCTGCGCCAGTGGAACAATGATGCCGGGCTGGCCGGGCACCATGCCATTGCCGCAGGCTGGATCGCGTATACAGATGATGCACCGAAAAGCAAAGTGGTGGTTACCGAAGAGCGGACAGCCGGTACCGGCAGCCCTGTTGCCCCCAAAGCAGCGCCTGCAAAAGAAGATACGGCGAAGCCAAAACCTTCCGACCTGGAGCTGATCTACAATTACCAGACCACTAACGGCACTTTTTTTGATTCTCTCAGCGGTATGGTGGTCTTCTTTAAGCCCCAGACCACGGTCAACAGCAAATTATTGTATGCCTTCAGCAATGACATCGGCAGGGGCCGTGTCATCAAAGTGGTGAACCCCTCCAACCAAAAATTTGTGTTTGCCAAAGTAATAGGTCCGCTGCCGGCAACCAAGCAATACATCAATGCCAAAATCGGACTGGATGGCAGGGCACGCGCAGCCCTCGAGACCCGGGAAGTAAAGCTTTGGTGTGACTTTTTCTTCAAGTATTGAAATATTTTTTGTGAAATGAGCTATTCTCTTTGTGACCGTGGTTTGTGCATGGCATAAAGCTATGTATGGCACAATGTTTGAATTTCTTTATTAAGAAATAAAACAACATCCTATTATGGTAACAGTATTGATCATCGGCGCCGGGAAAAGCTCTTCTTATCTGATAGAGACTTTATTACAATATACAATAAAGAAGTCCGGGGGGTGGCGCGTCATCGTTGCCGACGCGGACGAGGCTACCCTGAAGCGTAAAACGGAAAAATACCCTTTGGCAGAAATTGCCGTTCTGGAC
>JAEUVW010000005.1 GCA_016786525.1 Chitinophagaceae bacterium | reverse complement strand
TCCCTGCAGTCCAGCTCTTCCACCCTCAATCCCCGCTGTATCGTTTCCAGGCCAAAACGGTTGCGTATGTTGTCCATCGCCGCAGACAGGTTGATGTCGGTAACGGCATCGTTAAACAGGTCGATCTGGTAACTGCCGCCCACCAGGTCGCTGAACTTTACCCCGATGAGGCGGATCAGCATGCGCTTGCTGTACAGTTGCTCGAAAAGAACCAGTGCTTTTTCTGTCAATACCTGCTGCGAACAGGTATAAGGAATATGCAGCTGTTTGGTATAGGTCTCAAAATTGCTGTACCGGATCTTCAGTGTTACACAGGCCGTCAGTTTGCCTTCTTTACGCAGGTCGAAGCTCAGGTCGTCTACCATACTGGTAATATGCTTTTTCAGCAAAACCATATCGATCGTATCGTGTGCGAAGGTATTTTCCTTGCTGATGCTTTTGCGCTCGGAGTAAGGCACCACCGGGGTATCGTCTATGCCATTGGCCTTTTTCCAGATCACAATACCATTTTGCCCGAGTACACGCTCCATGACGGACAACTGCAATTTCTGCACGGCATCGATACGCGCAATACCCATATGCCGCAGCTTGCTGAAGGTCTTGTCGCCGATCATCGGGATTCTTTTAATCGACAGCGGTGCCAGGAATTCTTTTTCCCCGCCGGTAATGACCTGCCGCTCCCCGCAGGGCTTGGCCTCCCCGGTCGCTATCTTAGACACCGTTTTACTGGTAGAAAGACCGAAAGAAATGGGTAAATGGGTCTCTTTGATGATGCGCTGCCGCAGTTCCTGCGCCCATTTCCAGCAACCGAAATATTTGTCCATACCGGTCAGGTCCATGTAATGCTCATCGATACTGGCCTTTTCCACTACCGGCGCATGCTCCGCAATAATGTCGGTGACCATACGTGAATATTCCGCGTACCTGTCGTGGTCGCCCCGCACCAGTATGGCTTCGGGGCACAATTGCCGCGCCATACGCATGGGCATGGCGCTATGCACGCCGAATTTGCGGGCTTCATAAGAACAGGAGGCCACAACCCCCCTGTCTGAACTACCGCCGATCAGTACCGGTTTCCCTTCCAGGTCCGAATTCATGCGGCGTTCCACCGAAACAAAAAACGTATCCAGATCGCAATGAACAATGTGCCTTTCCATAGCTTTTTCAATTTTTATTTGTAACTTTGATACTATAAATACCAAATATTAGATACCAATAATAACAAAATAAAATGTCAGATCAAAAAAATTTTTGGGCGGAGAACGTAAAATTTCTGCGGCAGCGTAAGAAACTCAGCCAGGAAGCCATGGCCGAAAGCCTGCACATCAGCCGTTCTAAGCTGAATGCGCATGAAAACGGGCATACGGTAAACCCTCCGGTAGAAGACCTGTTCCGCCTCTCTGCTTTTTTCCGGATCAGCATCGACAGCCTGCTGAAAGTAAAACTGGCGCAACTGGGCGAACTGAAGCTGCGGGAACTGGAAGCCGGCAACGACGTCTATATGTCAGGAGGCAAAATAAGGGTGCTGGCCATAACGGTAGACCGGCAGGATCGGGAAAATGTGGAATATGTGCCGGTAAAAGCAAAAGCCGGATATCGCGCGGGCTACAGCGACCCGGAGTTTATCGCCACCCTGCCCCGCTATAGTTTTCCCGACCTGCCCCGCAACGGCAGTTTCCGTATGTTCCCCATCACGGGCGACTCCATGTTGCCCGTTACGCCCGGCAGCGATGTGCTGGCGCGCTACATACAGGATTGGACCGGCATCAAAGCAGGAACGCTGTGCATTGTGGTGCTGGACGGCGACCAGGATATGGTGTTTAAGAAATTAAGCGTGCAGGGAGAGCAGGTCTTGCTGGAATCGCTGAACCCGCAATATGCTCCCTATACGGTAGCCGCAGAGCAAATACTGGAAGTTTGGCAGTTTGAGCGCCTGGTCAGCAAAGACACACCCGAAAAGGCCACAGGGCTTGAAGAGTTGAAGGAAATGATACTGGACCTGAAAATGCAGCTCAGGCGATCGTAAGCCCCTTATTCGTCAAACAGGTTTTTGGTATGCTCATTAATGTACGTATTGAGCCCCCTGCCCAGCGCAGCAAGCTCTTTCATGCGTTCCACATGCACTTTACCTGCTTTGTGATAGCTGTACGTGTAGATGCCGGTGCCTTTCGAAAATTTTATCTTGATATAATCCAACCCTGCTTCATACATAGCAACACCGGATACCGCTGCATTTTTATACCTGATCATAAAGTTCCGTGTTCGTAAAGAGGCAGAAAATTACGCATTTTTTAGCTTTTACAGCGGTGCCGGAACAAGATTTTATTGTTGCATATTTGTAGCTGAAAAATGACACCTTCGACTCAGCCGGTTTTATCCGTCACAGGACTTACGATCTCTTTCCCCGAACAGGAATTTACTGCGGTAAAAGAGGTCTCTTTTTCATTGAGCAAAGCCAGCACACTGGCCATTGTCGGGGAAAGCGGTTCCGGCAAATCCCTGATGGCCTTGTCCCTGATGGGGCTGCAACCGAAAGCGGCAAGCCTGAAAGGAACACTGGATTTTTATTTTGACGGACATACAACCACGGCTGCTTCGCTGACGCAAAAAGGCTGGGAACCCTACCGCGGCAGCAAACTGGGCATGATCTTCCAGGAACCGATGAGTGCGCTGAACCCCACACAAACCGTAGGCAGCCAGATACGCGAATGCATCCTGCAGCACAGCAAACTGTCATCCGGCGCGGCAAGGCAAAAAGCGCAG
>JAEUVW010000298.1 GCA_016786525.1 Chitinophagaceae bacterium | reverse complement strand
CACATTATTTTGTTAGACATTTTTCAAAAATGGAAGGATAAAATAACGGGGCTTGTAGAATCTAAAGTTCGCCTGGTGCAGCTTGAGCTTATCGAGCGCGTATCGGGAGCCATGAGTTTCCTGATCTTCACTGTGATCTTTCTTTTATTAAGTTTCGGTGTAGTGATGTTTATTGGTTTGGGCATTGCAGAAATGTTGTCTGAATTGATGAACAGTTACATCCTGGGTTATATTACCGTAGCGGCATTCTTCCTGATCCTGATCCTGATTTTTGCAGGCAGCAGAAAGAGTTTACTCAAATTTCTGACCAGTAAGTTTATCAGTGTCCTTACAGAAAAAATCGTTCACGACGATGATGAGGATGAAAACGATAATGTTGCTGTAGAAAAAACAAATAAATAAGTATGCTCTACAAGAAGCACCTGAGAAACCTGGATGAGCTGCATGCCGAAAGATTGGCCATCAAGAAAAAGGCCAGGAAGAAAGCGGCGGCGCTTAAAAAAGCGGGATCGGATAATGGCAGTTTATTGGAGCAGGGTGTCGGCTTTTTGTCCGGCGCTATGACAGGAAGTACAAAACTGGCACCGGTATTGGAGATCGCTTCAAAGTATGCCCTTCCGTTCGTGGTCAAACGGGGTGCCCAATTGGGTATCCGCAAAATAGCCGGAACTGCGGTCAAAGAACTGGCTTTTGGCTACCTCAAGTGGAAGGCCCTGAGTATCGCAGCAACGATTATTGCTAACAAAATAAAAAAGAATAAAAAAAAGGAAGCCTGAGCGCTTCCTTTTTTTATGCCTCGGGCCGGTTCATTACATTTGCATCAGTATCAAACAAATTGTCATGCAGGAAGTTTTAAAATCGTTACATATCCAGTCGCTCAACCAGGGCGCCTCCACCGGTTCGGAATGGTTAGTTTCCAACGGTGCATTAATTGAATCGTACTCCCCCACTGACGGGCAGGTCATAGCCTCTGTACAGGGTGTTACTGAAACGGAATATAACCAGGTAGTTGAAGCTGCCCAAAGCGCGTTTGCAGCATGGCGTACCTGGCCTGCACCGAAACGTGGCGAGATCGTCAGGCAGATCGGTGAAGCCTTGCGCAGCCATAAAGAGGCATTGGGCAAACTCGTGTCTTATGAAATGGGCAAGAGCCTGCAGGAAGGCCTGGGTGAGGTGCAGGAGATGATCGACATCGCCGATTTTGCCGTAGGATTGTCCCGGCAACTGTATGGGCTGACGATACAGAGTGAGCGGCCCAACCACCGCTTGTTTGAGCAATGGCATCCGCTGGGTGTCGTCGGTATTATCAGCGCCTTCAATTTCCCGGTAGCCGTATGGAGCTGGAATAGTTTCCTGGCCTGGGTATGCGGTAATACCTGCGTGTGGAAACCCTCTGAGAAAACACCGATGACGGCTATTGCCTGCCAGCGCCTGGTAAGCGAGGTATTCCGGAAAAACAATGTCCCCGAGGGGGTTTGCGGCCTGGTAATCGGCGACCGCAGTACCGGTGAGCTGATGAGCAATGATACCCGCATCCCGCTGGTCTCTGCCACCGGCAGCACCCGTATGGGTAAGGCAGTGGCGGCAACGGTGGCCGGGCGCCTGGGGCGCAGCCTGCTGGAACTGGGCGGTAACAATGCCATTATCATATCCGAACATGCCGACCTGGACATGTCTATCATCGGCGCCCTGTTTGGAGCGGTGGGTACGGCAGGCCAAAGGTGTACCACCACGCGCAGGCTGATTATTCACGAAAAGGTGTACGACAGCTTTAAAGCCAAACTGGCCAATGCCTACAGCCAGCTCCGCATCGGCGACCCGCTGAACCAAAACAATCACGTAGGGCCGCTGATCGACAAAGATGCGGTGGCCGCTTACCTGCACTCCATTGAGGAGGTAAAAAAAGCAGGCGGTAAAGAAGTGGTAGCGGGCGGCGTGTGCACAGGTGAAGGCTATGAAAGCGGCTGCTATGTAAAACCCTGTATCTATGAAGTAGAAAACCACTGGCCGATCGTACAGCACGAAACCTTTGCCCCCATCCTGTACCTGATGCAATATTCGGACCTTGAGGAGGCAATTGCGATGCAAAATGCTGTTCCCCAGGGGCTTTCTTCGGCTATTATGACGCTGAACGTACGCGAATCAGAATTGTTTCTCTCCGCTGCAGGCAGCGACTGCGGTATTGCCAATGTCAATATCGGCACCAGCGGTGCTGAGATCGGCGGCGCATTTGGTGGTGAAAAGGAAACCGGCGGCGGGCGCGAAAGCGGATCAGACAGCTGGAAGTCCTATATGCGCCGGCAAACCAATACGGTCAACTACGGCACTACCCTGCCGCTGGCACAAGGAATTAAATTTCATATTTAAGTTTCGAAAAAGGGGCCGGGCTGACCGGCCTCTTTTCTTTTACCGGTACGGTAGCGGCGATGTATCTGTTTTTTACTGATCGGACTTCCGGAACACGAAACTGCGTGCCCCGAAATTTTAGATTATGTCATTAATCATTTACATTTGCCGTCTATTTCTTTTCTTTAGTAAAATAAATTTATGGCATCTACAGCAGACATGCGCAATGGCTTAATCTTGAAAATAGATGGTAGCCTTTATTCAGTAATCGAATTCGGACAAAACAAAACCGCAAGGGCAGCAGCTAAGGTATGGGCAAAACTCAAAGGCGTGGACAACAGCCGCACCATCGAGCAGACCTGGAACTCCGGCGAAACCATCTACCCTGTGCGCGTGGAGCGTCGCAACTACCAGTTCCTTTATAAAGATGAGACCGGCTTTAACGTGATGGATAATGAAACGTTTGAGCAGATCGTCATCAACGAAAATATGATCGACCGCCCTGAATTGTTTAAAGACGGACAGGAGTGCTTTGTACTGGTGAACACAGAAACCGAACTGCCGCTGACCATCGAACTGCCGCCCAGCGTTACCATGCAGGTGACCTATACAGAGCCGGGCATGAAAGGCGATACCGCTACCCGCACCCTGAAAGCCGCAACCGTGGAAACAGGTGCACAGGTGATGGTTCCGTTGTTTGTGAACGAAAATGATGTGATCAAAATAGACACCAAAACCGGCGCTTACATTGAGCGCGTAAAGGCCTAAGTTGCCTTATTTTGTTTTACCGTTAATTTTTAAAAATACTATATGGAGTACAAACAGATACAAGAGCTGGTGAAGATGATCAATAAGTCGAACATCAGCGAACTCAGCATTAAAGATGGTGAGTTTGAAATTACCATCAAACAGGAAAGCGGTCTTACCGGCACTCCGGTCATGTATGCGCAACCGGCTATGGCTGCGCCCCAGGCGGCCCCAGTGATGCAGGCTCCGGCCGCAGCCCCGGCAACGGCAAGCGCTCCTGCAGCCCCAGCTGCCGCACCGGCGGTAAACAACGACAAGCTGCACACCATCAAATCGCCCATGATCGGTACCTTCTACCGCAGCCCGGCACCAGACAAACCGGCCTTTGTGAACGTCGGCGACGAGATCAAGCCAGGTATGCCCCTGTGTATTGTAGAGGCGATGAAACTCTTTAATGAAATAGAAAGCGAAGTAAGTGGTAAGGTGGTAAAAGTATTGGTAGATGAGGCTTCTCCTATCGAGTACGATCAGCCTATGTTTATTGTTGAACTCAACTAAGCTCTACGATAAGCCTTTCGGGGCTTATGCCTCATTTTAAAAAACCTTCAATGTTTAAAAAAATACTCATTGCCAATCGTGGTGAGATCGCACTGCGTGTGATCCGTACCTGCCGCGAAATGGGCATCAAAACTGTTGCGGTCTACTCCACTGCAGATAAAGATAGCCTGCATGTGAAATTTGCTGATGAGGCTGTTTGTATCGGTAAGCCTGCAAGCAGTGATTCTTACCTGAATATTCCTGCCATCATGGCTGCTGCAGAGATCACCAATGCAGATGCTATTCACCCCGGATATGGCTTCCTGGCCGAAAATGCCGACTTTGCCGAAATCTGCGGTAAATACGGTATGAAATTTATAGGACCCACACCGGAGATGATCCGCAAGATGGGTGATAAGATCACGGCCAAAGAAACGATGATCGCTGCCGGTGTACCCTGTGTACCCGGATCAGGTGGTTTGCTGGAAAGCCTGGAGCATGCCCAAAAGCTGGCTCCCGAGGTGGGTTACCCTGTTATCCTGAAGGCTACTGCCGGTGGTGGTGGTAAAGGCATGCGCGTGGTATGGAACGATTCCGAATTGGAAAAGGCCTACACCACAGCCAAAACAGAGGCTGCAGCATCGTTCAAAAATGATGGCCTCTATATGGAGAAATTTGTAGAAGAGCCTCGCCATATCGAGATCCAGGTAGCCGGTGACCAGTTTGGCACCGTGTGCCATATGAGCGAGCGGGACTGCTCTATCCAACGCCGTCACCAGAAGCTGGTAGAAGAATCGCCTTCCCCCTTTATGACACCCGAACTGCGGGCCAAAATGGGAGAAGCAGCTATTAAAGCAGCGGCAGCCATCAACTATGAGAGTGTAGGTACCATTGAGTTCCTGGTAGACAAGTATCGCAATTTCTACTTTATGGAGATGAATACCCGTATCCAGGTAGAGCATTGCGTGACGGAAGAGGTGATCACCTTCGACCTGATCAAAGAACAGATCAAGATCGCAGCCGGTATCCCCATCAGCGGTAAAAACTACGAACCAACAATGCATGCCATCGAGTGCCGGATCAATGCCGAAGACCCGCATGCCGATTTCCGCCCCAGCCCGGGCATGATCAAGGTGTTGCATACCCCAGGCGGGCATGGTGTACGCGTAGATTCGCATATTTACGCCGGGTACTCTATTCCTCCGTATTACGATAGTATGATCGCTAAGATCATTGCCGTAGCACAAACCCGCGAAGAGGCTATCTCTACTATGGAGCGCG
>JAEUVW010000408.1 GCA_016786525.1 Chitinophagaceae bacterium | reverse complement strand
ATCCCTGTCTACCAGTATGCCCAGGCCCTGCAGTTTTTTGATGTCCTCGTCAATGGTACCGACGCGCTCGGGCAGCATTTCATAATAAGCATCCGGTGGTGCACTCAGGAATTCCACACCCCTGGATTTCAATTCTGTTACCGTCTTGACGATGTCTTTGGTGGCTACCGCGATATGCTGTACGCCTTCTCCTTCATAAAAATCGAGGTACTCTTCGATCTGCGATTTCTTTTTGCCTTCGGCCGGTTCGTTGATCGGGAATTTTGAAAAGCCGTTGCCATTGCTCATTACCTTACTCATCAGGGCAGAATATTCGGTATTGATCTGCTTGTCGTCGAAGGAAAGAATGTTTACAAACCCCATCACATCTTCATACCATTTTACCGTAGGCAGCATCCGGTTCCAGCCCACATTGCCCACGCAATGGTCTACATACAGCAGTCCTGTATCTGAAGGATTGTAATCGCTTGCCAGCGGCTCATAGCCCGGCATAAAGGCACCTTTGTAATTTTTGCGCTCAATAAACATGTGTACCGTTTCGCCGTAGGTATAGATACCGGACATGCGTACTTCTCCATGCTCGTCATTCAGCGTAATGGGCACCTGGTAAGCTTTTCCCCCGCGTTTAGTGGTTTCTTCAAAAGATTTATAGGCATCGTCTACCCAAAGCGCCAGCACCTTTACCCCGTCGCCATGCTTTTTCACATGCTCACTGATGGGGTGGTCGGAATTCAGGGCGGTCGTCAGCACCAGGCGTATCTTGCCCTGTTGCAGCACATAAGATGCACGGTCGCGCACGCCGGTTTCAGGTCCGGCATAAGCAACAGACTGGAAGCCGAAGGCTGTTTTGTAGTAATGCGCGGCCTGCTTGGCATTACCCACATAAAATTCTATATAATCGGTACCGTTGATCGGTAAAAAGTCTGCTGCTTTTGCAATTTTCTCAGCAAAGGTTAATGTTTGGGACATTGTAATTGATTTTATTGTTTAGGAATTTAAGTCATGAAAATAGTCTGGGCGGCTGCATTGCTCCACTCGGCCATAGCCAGCATGCGGAGCAGATCGCGTTTCGAATAAAATACAACTGGTTTCATTGAAAGAAATTCAGGGGCAAATTTAATCAAACAAAAAGGAAAAATGACAGTAAAACTACAAAGCGGATCAGCTTCACGGGCATTTTTAACTATGTGTACATTTGCACCATGTCTCACACGTTTTTAAAAGATAAGGCCAGCCGCTTATTTGTCTTTATGGCGGCCTTTTTTGTGGCCAATGCACTGATTGCAGAATGTATCGGCGGAAAGCTGTTTTCGCTGGAAACCCTGTTGGGCAGGGAAGTGCATCCTTTTACCCTGCTGGGCGAGGAAGGGCTGACCTATACGCTCACTTGCGGAGTATTGCTGTGGCCCATAGAATTTGTGATGACGGATATCGTCAATGAGTATTTCGGTCCAAAGGCCGTGCGGCGCATCAGCATTATCGCCGTTGTGCTGATCGCCTATGCTTTCCTGATGTTTTACCTGGCGATGAGTGTGCCGGCCGACCAGTCTTTCTGGACAGGGAGTATGCAAAGCAGTGGTATCCCGGATATGCAATCGGCTTTCTCTGCTGTGCTGGGGCAGGGCATGTGGATCATTGCCGGCAGCATTACCGCGTTTTTACTGAGCCAGCTGATCGATGTATGGGTGTTTCACCGCATCAAAAGGGCAACAGGGGAGCGGGCCGTCTGGCTGAGGGCTACCGGCTCTACAATCGTGTCGCAACTGGTGGATAGCTTTGTCGTGCTGTTCATTGCATTTTATGTAGGCAAAGGCTGGTCCATCCAGCGGGTGCTGGCCATCTGCCTGGTCAATTACAGTTACAAAGCTGTCATGGCTATTGTGCTGACACCGCTCATTTACCTGGTAGAGTATGGTATTGAAAAGTACCTGGGCAGGGAAAAGGTTGCAGAAATGAAAGCTGCGGCTATGGGGCAGTAGGGTGATCAGGATAAGATCATTTCCGCCATCTTTTGTGCGAGTTGGGGGCCGGCTGAAAACCCGCGCGTGCCCAGTCCATTAAAGCAAAACAATTGCGGCCATTGGCTGTGCTGTGCCAGTACAGGTACCTGGCCGGCAGTGGTAGGCCGCTCTGCAACAAGGTGATCTGCCAGTTCGAACGGCAGTTTCAACCAGTCCGTTAAGCCGGACCATGTTTTTTGCCGCCAGGAAAGGTCCGCCTGCAGGTCGCTGTATTTCCAGGTATAGTTGCTGCCGCACCAGAATAAGCCATCGCTCCTGGGTACCAGCCGGATACCCTTTTGATAAAGGAAATCTGAGGGAAGTCCGGGAATGGAAAGCAGCAGGGCATCTCCCCGGTTGGGGGTAAAGGGAAGGCCGGGAAAAAAGGCGCTGCCCCTTCCAGCTGCACCGGTGCAGAGTACGGCCTTGTCGGCGCAGATGTCTTTGTAACACACTTTACCCTTGTGCAAGACCAGCTCGTCCATGTTTACCGGATCTTCCAGGAAGGAAGACCTGCTTTGCAGGTAGCTCCTCCATTTTTGCAGCAGCAGCGCAGCATCTACGGTGTAGACCGGTGCGATCTTGCCGGTATGGTATCCGCCTGTGTGGCGGAGGGGCAGTTGTTGCGCTTCGCCGGCGGAGAGCAGGCTGGTATAAGGATTCTGGCTTTCAATTTGCCGGAGAAAAACCTGTTCTTCCTCTTTGCTGCGCAAAAAAACAAGCAATGGTTTTTCATACAAAAAGGAAGAGTGCAGCAGTTGTTCCATGCTCTTGTAGGCCGCAATAGCCAGGGGAGTCAGGCTTGCCGTGTCCCGGGCAGGTGTCCAGTGTTTGCCCGTCAGGGGGTTGATGACTGCCGCCGCTACAAGGCTGCTCTGCTGAGGGGCCGCTTGATCGATTACCAGTACCGACCGGCCCTGGCGCAGCAGCGCAGCACTCAGCAGGGTACCGGCTATTCCCTGCCCGAAAATCAAAACATCTGTCTGCATTTAAAGTTCAAGGTACTCCATCATTGGCGTAAAGGTCTGAAATACTTCTTTTGTCAGCGCTCAGGCGTTTGCAAATCAGGATTGTATATAGACGAAAGTCTATATTTAACTTTTTTTAAACATATATAGTTGTAGGTTCGTGCTGCTGATCATTGTATGGTAAAAAGCTTGCGCATAGTATTGTTATTGCTGGGTTTCTTCGCGATGCCTGCCCTGGCTTACGCCTGCGGGACCGATGCCTGCAGCCCTGAAGAGTCTTGCTGCGCACCGGAGCAAATGGTAAGCAGCCAGGAATCCTGCTGCGACAGCCATGAACCGGGCGCGGAAACATGCGCTGGTCATTGCGACGGATCATGTAACCAGGGGGCCTGCAATTGTCCCATTGTGCACAGCAGTTTTACCCTACCCATCTTTTCTTTAGAACTGGAGCAGTCCGGCTTCCGGTATTTTGCTCAAAAGGTAAAATCCTATGAAAGGGAATTTTGTCTTTCTCCTGGCTTTTATTCTGTCTGGCTCCCGCCAAAAATAGGCTAAATGGTCCCTGTCTGGCCATACGTGTGTTTTGTGCATCCTGGAAAACAGGTCCGGTAGTACCGTACAAGGCATCTTCATGATGGCTGTACTGCCCGCACAAGCGATGAAGGCTACAAGCACTCTCTTAGCGCTCACCGGTGTACGCCGGGTTTTTTAAAGCCTGCGGCATTGAAGGCCGTAGCAGAGCAGTGCAACAGCAGTACAATCCGGCTGTAGGTACAGGAGCAGCATCCCCTTAGCTGTACCCTTACCACACCTGCAGGTATGGGCTGAATTATCCTGAGTCCATCCCCCGGCGCAAGGCCTGAACGCAACAACAATCACACGTACTGAAAGCTGAACAGAACGCGAAAGTACTCCCTGTGTCTGCACAAGACGGGCGAATGCCTGCTCTTTTATCAATTCCAAACAACAATCATAACCTGCAAAATCTTCAATAATGACAAACATTAAAACAATATGCGCCATACTGGCCACCTCCTTTTTTTCGCTGACTGCTGTGTCCTGCAAGGACAGCAAAAAGCAACCGGAAGAACAAACGGAAATGGAGCATGATCATGGCAACCCGGTGCCCGTCTCCCGGACAATAGAAGCCAGTGCTGAAAAGAATCCGGCCACAACACCTTTGATAGACGCCTACCTGCAAATTAAAAACGGCCTTGTAGCCGACGATAAAAATGCTGCGGCCAGCGGGGGGGCTGCCCTGGCATTGGCCTTCTCGGCTTTTGACATGACGAAACTTTCGGGAAATACACATGACCAGTATATGGAGATCATGGAAAGTGCCAAAGAGCATGGAGAACACATTGCCAGGAGTGACATTGACCACCAGCGGGAACACTTTGAAGCATTGAGTGCCGATATGAATGACCTGATCGCCTTGCTGGGAACCGAGAAAACACTGTACCATGATTTTTGCCCTATGGTCAACGATGATAAGGGCGCCTATTGGATCAGTGAGACGGAGGAGATTAAGAACCCCTATTTCGGAGCTGAAATGAGCAACTGCGGCAGTGTTAAAAAGCAAACCAATTAGGTATGGTCCAAAAGATAATTGAGCGCTCGCTGAAAAACAGGTATATCGTGCTGCTGATTGCAGCCGGCCTGTTTTTCTGGGGCCTTTCGGCAACGAAAAAAAATCCTATCGACGCTATTCCCGACCTGAGCGAAAACCAGGTGATCGTTTTTACAGAATGGATGGGTAGAGGCCCGCAGATCATAGAAGACCAGGTTACCTACCCTTTGGTCAGCAACCTGCAGGGCATTCCTAAGATCAAAAACATCCGCGGTACTTCCATGTTCGGTATGAGTTTCGTCTACGTCATTTTCGAGGACGATGTAGATGTGTATTGGGCCCGCACCAGGGTAATGGAGCGGCTCAATTATGCGCAGCGTTTGCTGCCGCAGGGGCTAACGCCTACGCTGGGGCCGGACGGTACAGGGGTAGGCCATATTTACTGGTATCACCTCGATGCCCCGCATATGGACCTGGGTGAGCAGCGCGCACTGCAGGACTGGTATATCAAGCTTGCTTTGCAAACAGTTCCGGGCGTGGCCGAAGTGGCCTCCTACGGCGGATACGAGAAGCAGTACCAGCTGATCGTAGACCCTGTAAAGCTGCAATACTACAATTTGTCGCTGATGGATGTGATGGCCAAAGTAAAGGCGAACAACAATGATGTTGGCGGGCGCAAGTTTGAAATGAGCGATATCGCTTACATCATCCGCGGCCTGGGCTATATAAAAAAGCCGGCAGATCTTGAAAACATTGCACTGGCCAATTATAAAGGCATACCGGTACGGGTAAAAGATGTGGCCAGCGTTCAGATGGGCGGCGATCTGCGCCTGGGTATATTCGACAAAGACGGGGAAGGGGAAGTAGTGGGCGGCATAGTGGTCATGCGCTATGGCGAAAATGCCGATAAAGTGATACAGGAGGTAAAGAAGAAAATGAAGGATGTCGAAAAGGGTTTGCCCCGGGGTGTGCGCTTTGAAACATCCTACGACAGGAGCGAACTGATCGAATCGGCTATAGACAATATCAAATTCAAACTGGGTGAAGAGATCCTTGCCGTAGGGCTGATCGTCATCATCTTCCTGTTTCACTGGCGCAGTGCCCTGAGTATCATTATCCAGATCCCCATCACTATTGCCATCAGCTTTATCATCTTAAATGCCTTTGGCTTGTCTTCCAACATTATGTCGTTGACGGGTATCGCCCTGGCTATCGGTGTTATCGTAGACAATGGGATCATCATGTCTGAAAATGCGTACAGGAATCTTTCTGTCTGGCAAAATGAACAGAAACAAAAAACGACTGACCCATGAATGTAAACTTTTTCAAAAATAGATTCGGGCGGAAAAGCAAGGCCGGAGGCAACTACATACCGATACCGGAAGATATCCGGATGAACATCATCGAACGATCCTGCAAACAGGTATCCCGGGGTGTTTTCTTTTCCACCATCATCATTATTACCTCCTTCCTGCCGGTATTTTTACTGACAGGGCAGGAGGGCAAACTATTCCATCCGCTGGCCTATACCAAGACGTTTATTATGGTGGTGGATGCCATACTGGTGCTGACGCTGGCACCGGTGCTGATTTCTTTTTTTATGAAAGGGAAGTTTAAGGACGAGCGGAAAAATCCTGTCAACCGTGTACTGGAAAGATTCTACGAACCCCTGATCAAATGGTGTGTGCGTTGGCGGAAGACCGTTTTGGGTATCAATGTGCTGGCCCTGCTGGTCAGTATCCCGATGATGATGCACTTAGGACGCGAGTTTATGCCTCCGCTTGATGAAGGTTCGCTCCTGTTCATGCCGGTGACCCTGCCCGATGTGTCCAACTCCGAAGCAAAAAGAATCCTGCAGGTCCAGGACAAACTGATCCGGTCGGTGCCCGAAGTGGCCCATGTGCTGGGTAAAGCAGGCCGGGCCGGCACTGCTACCGATA
>JAEUVW010000404.1 GCA_016786525.1 Chitinophagaceae bacterium | reverse complement strand
ATTGGAAAAATGACGGCTGTAAAAGCGCTCTGCATGCTGGGGTTTGGTGCTGAACAGCAGGTTGCCGAGCACGGGCAGCAGCCGGATATCGGTATGCATCTCCACCATTTCGAATCCTGCTATTGCGCGAAATAAAGGCGGTATTTCATGTTCCCCGATCCTGTGCCGGGAAGTGTTCATGGCCAGCACATACACTTTTTTCCCCAGTTCGTGCCAGCCCCTGATCATGGCATACATCGCCAGGGCCCCTCCGTCCTTCAGCGGATAAGGGACACGGTTGCAGACGATCAGGATGGTATTTTGGTCGGGCATGCCGCAAAAGTAAATGCTTGTGGCTCATCTGCGCTCATTATTAGGACAAAGTGCTTTCGTATTGTTTTTTATCGCTTCATTAGCGCTTGTAAATAAATGTTTTACAGAAGAACTGACTTATGAGAGCCCACTTGCCCTTACTTTCGCCCACGTTTTTAACAGAGATGATATGAAAAAACTTCTATTCTTATTTGTTGCCGGAACGGCAAACCAGGTTTTTGCCCAATCCAACATTGATCTTGATCCGGTGTCGGTTACCACCACACGGCTTGCTCAGAAAACCAATGAAACAGGCCGGAACATCACTGTCCTGGAAGGAAAACTGTTCCAGCAGTTGCCGGTCAACTCCCTGGATGAATTGCTGAAGTACGTTCCCGGCGTGGAAGTACAATCCCGTGGCCCTATGGGCGCTCAGAGTGATATCGTACTGCGCGGGGGCACTTACCAGCAGGTATTGGTATTGATCGACGGCCTGAAGATCAACGATCCGACCACCGGGCATTTCAATAGCTATATCCCCGTAGCACCTGCCGAGATCGAGCGTATCGAGATCCTGCGCGGCCCGGCCGCCGCTACCTATGGTGCAGAGGCGGTGGGTGGCGTGATCAATGTGATCACCAAAACATTCAACCGCTACAGCGACAGTACGGCCATGCACGGCCATGTAAAGGGAACGGCAGGAGAGTACAATTTCTTCGGTGCCGACGCCGGTATCGCCATCACAGGCAAGAAAGCCAACGGAAGCATCGGTGTGCTGAGCAACAACACGACCGGCCAGCTGCTGCGCGGCAACAACAGGGGCTACCTGAACAACCACACGGTAAGCGGTGCTCTTGCCTTTAAACTCGGCCGCAACTGGCAGCTTTCGCTGCGCAGCAGCCTGGACAGCAGGGATTTTGCGGCTCAAAACTTCTACACCACTTTTGCCAGCGATACAGCCACTGAAAAAGTAACCACGATCTGGAACCAGGTGCAGCTGAAACAGCAGGGCCAGAAAGGAAGCCAGCAGTTCGATGTCGTGTACAAACGCTCCAGCGACAACTACCTGTACAACGAAGCGTCTGTAGCGAATGAAAACGTCTCCGGCTACGCCCTGGCGCAGTACATCAACAACCACAAATTCAGCAATGCGATCAGCACTTCTGCCGGGGCCCAGCTCTCGCAAAGGGCCATCAATTCCAACGACCGCGGCGACCACACCACGGCGCAGGCAGCCTTGTTCGGAACCATGCTGTATAGTGTGCACAACTGGCGCCTGAGCGGAAGCCTGCGTTCCGACTGGGATGAAAACTACGGTTTTGCCGTATTGCCGCAGGCCAATATCTCTTACATCTTCCCGAACATTACCCTCAGGGCCAATGCCGGAAGGGCGATCAGGAGTGCGGACTTTACCGAGCGCTACAATAACTACAATAAAGCGCTGGTGAAAAGCGGCAGCATCGGCAACCCCGACCTGACAGCCGAAAAATCATGGAGCTATGAAGCCGGGGCGACCGCAAGGCTGGGCAACTATTTCAAACTGGGGGCAACCGGTTTCTACCGCGACCAGAATGACGTGATCGACTGGACAACAACGCCTTATGCCAATATGCCGCGCCAATCCAACCTGGATGCTACAGGTGTATACGCCCTGGCGAAAAATGTGAAGAAAGTGCAGACCAAAGGCGTTGAGGTAGAGCTGAGTTTCCAGAAGACCCTGGCCCGGAACCACAGCCTGTACCTGAATGTAGGCGCTACCTTCCTGGACTCCAAAAGCAATGATTCCGTACCGTCCTTCTACATCATCGCCCATGCCAAAACCATGGTACAGGGTACCCTGATGTATGCGTACAAAAAGCTGAACCTGTCGGTAAACATGCTGTACAAGGAAAGAAAAGCGCAGGAAGCCAAAGGAATCAATGCAAGGGTATCGCCTTCTTACTTTTTGCTGAATGCCCGTATCGGCTTCAATTTCAACAAACACTGGAGCATTTTCGCCAACTGCAACAATATCACCGACGTAATCTACAGCGATCTGCTGGGCAGCAAAATGCCCCAGCGCTGGTTTACCGGTGGCGCTGCATTTGCGTTCTAAGCGCAGAGCAGGCATCCGAAAGGCCGGTTTCTCCCAGGGAACCGGCCTTTTGCTTTACCGCAACTTTTCATTAGGAAAATACAAACATGATATTAGCAAAAAGCACGCTAATTTTGCGGCCTGATGTCAGACGAAATTAAACACGAGTGCGGATTGGCGTATATCCGCTTGTTGAAACCGCTCGCTCATTACCGCCGCCAGTACGGCAGCACCTTCTACGCATTGAATAAGCTGTACCTCCTGATGGAAAAGCAGCACAACAGGGGCCAGGACGGGGCCGGTATCGCTACCGTCAAGCTCAATACAGAGCCCGGCTACAAATTCATGCACCGTATGAGGCTGAACGGCTCAGGCGCCATAGGCCGCCTGTTCCAGGATATCCACAGCCAGGTGGCGGAGCTCGAAGCCTCGCATCCTGAAATTGCGAACCACCCCGGCCTGCTGAAAGGCTACCTGCCCTTTATGGGAGAAGTATTGCTGGGGCATTTGCGCTACGGTACGCAGGGGAAGAACGATGTGAACTTCTGCCACCCCTTCATCAAGTCCGACATCAATCCGACACGCAACCTGATGATGGCCGGGAACTTTAACCTGGTCAATACGGAAGAGATATTAAGAAAGGTGCAACCGGACATCACCACACCCGCAGGCAGCGACCTGGGGGCTATGATCGAAACGATCCACCATTTCCTCTGCAAAGAAGACAGCAATAACCCCGCTGCCCTGGATGTGGAGAAAATCCTGCGCGAGTCCACCTCTCTGTTCGACGGGGGCTATGTCTGCAGTGGCCTCATCGGCAACGGTGACAGCTTTGTGATGCGTGACCCGAATGGTATCCGCCCGGCATTTTTCTACAAAAATGACGAGATCGTGGTGGTCGCTTCCGAGCGTCCCGCGATTATGACTACTTTCAATGTGCCGATCGAAGAAGTACAGGAGCTGAAGCCCGGCCACGCCATCATCGTAGATGCGGAAGGCCGCTTCAAACATACGGAGATACTGGCCCCGCGCGAACTGAAGGCCTGCAGCTTCGAACGCATTTACTTCAGCCGGGGTAGTGACGCCGATATTTACAAAGAGCGCATGCAGCTGGGACGCAACCTGGCCGGTAATGTGCTGAAACGCCTGAACAACGACCTGAAGAACACCATCGTTTCTTTCATTCCGAATACCGCAGAAACGGCATTTTACGGCCTGATCAAGGGGCTGGAAGATTACCTGAAGGAAATAAAGATCGCCAAAATCAAAGCCAAGCGCGATATGACGGACGAGGAAATGGCAGAGATCATCAGCCGCCGTGTCCGTATCGAGAAACTCGCGATCAAGGATGTGAAAATGCGCACCTTTATCACCGAAGACGCTTCGCGCGACGAAATGGTGCAGCACGTATACGACATTACCTATGGTACCGTGCAAAGGGATGTAGACACCCTGGTGGTGATCGACGACTCTATCGTACGCGGCACCACCCTGCGCCAGAGCATCATCAAGATGCTGGACCGCCTGGGGCCGAAGAAAATCATTATTGTCTCTTCCGCACCGCAGATCCGTTTCCCGGATTGCTATGGTATTGACATGAGTAAAATGGGTGAATTTATCGCCTTCCAGGCGGCCATCGCCCTGTTGAAAGACACCGGCATGCAGCATATCATCGACGATACCTACAAGGCCTGTAAGAAGGCCCAGGAAGAAGGCACCCTGCAGGAACAGAACTACGTGAAAGCTATTTACGAATCCTTTACCGCAGAAGAGATCAGCCACAAGATCGCGCGTATGCTGAAAGACGACGAAGTACATGCCGATGTGGAGATCGTGTACCAGACCCTGGAAGGCCTGTACGATGCCTGCCCGAACCATACGGGAGACTGGTACTTTACCGGCAACTACCCCACACCGGGTGGCAATCGTGTTTCGAACAAGGCATTCATCAACTATATAGAGCAAAAAACAGGGAGAGGATACTAAACCTTCTGTTTTCTCTGCCATTTATAAGCCCTATAAGGTTCCAAAACTTTATAGGGCTTATTGTTTTGCCCTGTGCCGCAATCTGTAACATTACTGTTGCTGACAGGTGGCAGATGCCTGCGGCATGACATCAGCGTGCCGCAGCACCGGGCCGTAAACCGCGTGGTCATCATTGTGATCCGCGCTTCTTTTTCACTCTCGGCACATCCCGCAGGGGGTCTGTAAACCCTACAGGTACAAGCAGGATCACGGATGCCCTGCCTACCGCAGGCAGGCTTCGGCATGACATTGTCGGGGTATAAACCTATAAGGTTTCAAAAACCTTATAGGTTTTGTTGTGTTGCCCTGTGCCGCAATCTGTAACATCACTGATGCTGACTGGTGGCAGATGCCTGCGGCATGACATCAGCGAGGTACAACACCGGGTCGTAAGCCGCGTGGGGCATCAGTGTGATCCGCGCTTCTTTTTCACTCACGGCATCATCCCGCAGGGATCTGTAAACGCTACAGGTACAAGCAGGGGACGGATGCCCTGTCTACCGCAAACAGGCTGGGTATGACATCTGCGGTGCTGTTTTACCCCCTTGCTTCACCCCTGATCCGTGATAGCAATTGCACTTTATCAGTTACTTTTACACCATAAACGTTTTCATGTCTATGCGCTTTAAAAGCCTGCCTGTACTGGCCGCTCTCGCAACAATAGTATCCTGTTCCGAAACAGGAACGCAAAAAAACAAGGAATCCAAGCCCGATATCCTCGCCCGGAATATCGATTCCACGATGGACCCTTCCGAAGATTTCTTCCAGTTTGCCTCCGGCAAATGGATCAAAAACAATGCGATCCCCGACGACGAAACCAGCTGGGGCATTGCGAACATGGTAGATGCCGAGCTATACGAACGCAAGCTGGTGATCAATAAAGAGGCTGTGGCGGCCAAAAGCAAAAACAGGACACAGCAGCAGCTTTCCGACTTCTGGACCACGGCGATGGACACGGTAAAGCTGGAGCAGGAGGGCATCAGACCACTGGCGGCCGTATTGGCCAAAATAGACGCTGCGCAGAACCCGGCCGATGTCATGAACGCAGCGGCTTACCTGCACACCATTGGCGTGAATGTGTTCTTCAGCGAAGGTGTGGGGCAGGATGAAAAGAATTCGGAAGTGATGTCTTACCAGCTGTACCAGGGTGGCCTGGGCCTGCCCAACCGCGATTATTACTTCAATACCGATAAGCGAACTACAGCGATCCGCAATGCCTACCCCGCCTATATCCGCTCTATCTTCAGGCTGAAAGGAGACGACAGCGCCACGGCGGCCACCAAAGCCGCTGGGATCGTAACGCTGGAAACCGCGATGGCTCAATCGTCGCGTACCATCGAAGCCTTGCGCGACCCGTATGCCAACTACAACAAAATGGATATGGCGAAGCTGAAGGTTACCGCACCCGCTATCGACTGGGCTTCTGTATTTTCCGGTATCGGCCTGCCAAAGATCGACACCGTCATTGTGGGACAGCCGGAATTTTACAAGCAACTGAATACCCTGGTCACCAAAACCCCGCTGAATATCCTGAAGGACTATATGAGCTTTCACCTGATCAGCGATTATGCAAATTACCTGGACAGCAGGTTCGTAGCCGCAAGGTTTGACTTTTACGGCAAGACGATCCGCGGGGCAAAGCAGATGCGCCCCCGCTGGAAACGGGTACTGGACGCAGAAGAGCAGGCGATCGGGGAGGTGCTGGGCCAGCTGTTTGTCAAAGAATACTTTAACGACAAGGCCAAAAAGCGCTATGAAGATATGACCGAAGCGGTGCGGGAAGCGTACCGCCTGAGGATCGAAAAACTGGACTGGATGAGCGACAGTACAAAGAAAAAGGCACTGGTGAAACTGGCGGCCATCAGCAAAAAAGTAGGCTATCCCGACAAATGGAAAGACTTCTCTTCGCTGGATATTGACAAAAGCTCCTTTGCTTCCAATATGATGAAGGCCAATACATGGTGGAACAATTACAGCATCAAAAAACTGGGCAAACCGGTTGACCGCAGCGAATGGGATATGACACCGCAAACCTACAATGCCTATTACAATCCTTCCAACAACGAGATCGTATTGCCTGCCGGTATCTTTACCGTGCCCGGCTACCGCGATGAGGAGCTGGACGACGCACTGGTGTACGGTTATGCCGCAGCATCGACAATCGGCCACGAGATCACACACGGCTTCGACGACCAGGGACGCCAGTTCGACGAAAAGGGCAACCTGCAGAACTGGTGGAGCAAAGAGGACGAACAACAGTTTAACCGCAGGGCAGAAGTGCTGGCTAAACAATTCAGTGCTATGGTGGTGATCGATACCATGCGCATCAACGGCCGGGCTACCCTGGGTGAGAACCTGGCTGACCTGGGCGGTATCCTCATCGGCCTGGATGCCTTTAAAGCCAGCAGGGCCTACAAGGAAAACAAGACGATATCCGGCTATACGCCGCTGCAGCGCTACTTCCTGGGCTATGCCCTGGGCTGGCTGTACCAGACCCGCAACGAGGAGTTGGCTTCCCGCCTGCTGACGGATGTGCATTCGCCTGCTAAGTACAGGGTGAATGGCCCCTTCCCGAATGTGCCTGATTTTTACACAGCATTTAAAATTTCCGCCGGCAGTAAAATGTACCTGCCGGATAGCGCCAGGGTAGTGCTTTGGTAAGCACTTGTGCCGGCAAAGAAAAGGGTATGCAAACTGCATACCCTTTTCTTTTGTGTTGTTGTGTGCTTAAGATGCGAAAGGAATAGAAATAGAGAAGGTACTGCCTCTGCCGTGTTCACTCTGGGCGCTGAGTTCGGCATGCTGCAGGGCTGCAAACTCTTTGCATAAGGCGAGTCCCAGGCCGATGCCTTTTTCGTTGTTGGTGCCGTAGGTAGAATGAATATCCAGCCGGAACAGCATCTGCAATTGCTCCTCCGACATGCCGATGCCGTTGTCTTTGATGGCTATGATGCAGCGCGCTCCTTCTGTGCCGGTGCTGATATTGATCACCCCGCCGTCTGCCGTAAACTTGATCGCATTGTTCACAATATTGCGGATACTCTGCTCCAGGAGATTTTTATCAGCCCACACTTCGTGATCGTCTTTGATGTGCAGGCATATCGAAATGGCCTTAGCCTGCGCCAGCGGTTGCTGTACCTGCAGTACAAGTTGTACCACCTGCAGCACATTGACCCTGCCCAGTTTGGCCTGCAGGCCGTTCATCTGCTGGGTAGACCAGCTCAGCAGGTTGGATACCAGGTCGGAAGTATTGCGTGTGGACAGCAGCAGGTCGCTTTTCATTTCCTTTTGCCTTTCTTCCGGTATCGGGTAGTTGGTCAGCAGTTCCAGTACGGAAGTGATCGAACTCAGTGGCCCGCGCAGGTCGTGGCTCAGTACGGAAAGGATCTTGCTTTTTTCGATGTTCAGTTTTTGCAACTGCTCGTTTTGCGCAATGATCTGGGTATTCTGCTGCTGTATCTTCAGGCTGTGTTCCTCTGCCAGGCGCCGCTCACGATCATAGTTGCTGCGCAGGTAAATGGTGATGAAGTACATACAGGCCAGGATCACAAAGGTGCTGGACCCCAGGTCATAAAAATAGTCGCTCCTGCTTTTGTAGGTATTGGGAACGTATTGCGGGTAAAAATACTCAATGGCCAGGAGCGTACCGGTAATCAGCACATGCGTAATGGTCCACCACAGGTGTTGCCGGGTGGCGGTAAAGGCGATCAGCAGCTGGAAGGTGAGGAAAAACAGGTAAATGGTAGGCCCCACGCTGCCGGAATTGTAGAAATAATTGATGATCAGGATCAGGTAGCTGCATGCGGAATAGAAAACCATACCGAACTTGTATTTGCAGTGTACCCTGGAAAAATAGTACAGGACCAGCAATATCGAGATCACGACAAGCATTGTGATCCATACCGGTACAAGCCCCATATGGATATTGAATGGCAGCAGGATGAGCAGGATGAGCAGCGAAATAATGCTGATCGCATTAAAGGCTTTATTCTCCGGTGTAAAACGCGAATCTCCGATCAGCTTTATCCACAAAGCCGGTAAGAATGTTGCAAACTTCAAATTTTGTATGGGATTGGTTGGTCAAAAGTGAAAAACGGGTAGATTTTTCACCGGCAAACATACCCAAATAATCGCAAAAGCTATATTAAGTTACATTTTATTTGCTGAGGTCGCTTTCTACGACACCGTCCCTGATCCGTACGATACGCCGGGTACAATTGGCAATATCGTCTTCATGGGTGACCAGCATTACCGTATTGCCGTTGGCATGGATCTGGCCGAACAGGTCCATGATCTCGATCGATGTTTTGGTGTCCAGGTTCCCGGTCGGTTCGTCGGCCAGTATCAGCGAAGGATTATTGATGAGTGCCCGGGCAATGGCTACCCGCTGGCTTTGACCGCCCGATAATTCATTGGGATGATGCTTGCCCCTTTCCTGCAGCCCTACCTTTTCCAGCATGGCCCAGGCGCGCTCTTCCCGCTCTTTTTTACCCACACCGGCATAGATCAGGGGTATGGCTACATTTTCCCAGGCACTGAGGCGTGGCATCAGGTTGAATTGCTGGAAGACAAATCCTATTTCTTTGTTCCGGGCTGCGGCCAGCTCGTCATCGTCCCTGTGGCTTACATCCTTTTCATTGAGGATGTAGGTGCCTTGTGTAGCGGTATCCAGGCAGCCGATGATATTCATCAGGGTGGATTTGCCGGAGCCTGAAGGTCCCATCAGGGCCACATACTCATTCTGGTGTACTTTGAGGTCTATCCCTTTTAGTACAGGCAGTTCCTGTTTCCCCAAAAAGTAGCTTTTGCGGATCTGGTGCAGGGAGATGACTTCTTTCATAAAAGTGAATAGGGGGCGACTGTCTATAGGGTTAATGAGACAAAACTTCCTGTAAAATATTTTCCAGATCCGGTCCGCGCAGGTCGCGGGCAATGATCTTGCCATCGGGACCTACCAGGAAGTTGCCCGGTATGGAAGAGATCTCGTAATCGCGCGCTGCTACGGATTCCCAGCCCTTCAGGTCAGAGACTTGTGTCCACTCCAGGTGGTCCTGTTCGATGGCGGCCTGCCATTTGGCCTTGTCATTATCCAGCGAAACGCCGAGGATGGTAAAGTTCTTGTCCCGGAACATTTTGTAGGCGGCAACGACATTGGGGTTTTCTTTGCGGCAGGGTGTGCACCAGGAGGCCCAGAAGTCTACCAGTACATATTTACCCCGGAAGGAAGACAGGGTCACTGTCTGGCCATCTGGCGTAGACAGGCTGATCTCCGGGGCTAAGGCTCCTTCTCCCAGTTCAGTGCCCGGTCCCGCAGCTTCTGTACCCATGCCTTTTTTATAACGGGCAATAAAATCTTTGCCCAGTTGTGCATTCGGGAAACGCCCGGGAATGGAAGCCACGAAGGCGTCCAGGAACGGCTTTTCGCTGGCAGGATTCAGGATCTGCACCGCAAACAGCGCATTGGGGAGGAATTTGGTAGTGTCGGAATAATGCTCAATGTACTGTGTGAGCTGCACATTGATGTCGCTCATTTGCTGGCTGGCCATCTGCAGCAGGGAGTCGTTGCCCCGCATGCGCATGCTGTCCATCACGATCGTCATGGTGTGAATCTCGTTGATGTGCCGGCGTACATTGGTAAAGAAGGCCTTCAGGCTTTCCGATGCCGGGGAGCCGCTCACATTGTACAGTTCCAGGGTTTTCCAGTCGCCCATGATCTTTACATTCTCTTTGAATACCGACAGCAGGATAAATTGATTTTCAGCAAAATGAAGACGGTATAAGCCGGGTTCTACTCCT
>JAEUVW010000387.1 GCA_016786525.1 Chitinophagaceae bacterium | reverse complement strand
ATGCGGATCACAGCTCCGACTTCCAGCTTTTTCATGAAAATGGTATCCCTGATTGCATCGTTTGAGCCGGGGATGATCCCTTTTGTAGAGATGAATTTCTCATCGCTGTAGTAATTGGGTTTGACGGCATACACCTGGTATTCGGCGTTTGTCTGCATCATACCGCTAAAGTTTTCGCCGGTCGGCACCATTACCGAGTCTGATTTCTGGTCGGATCCTACTTTGGTCATCACTACCCAGGGATTTTCTATAGGCTGGTTCGTAGCCCTGTCCAGCACAATCGCATTGTAAGCGATCTGCGTATTGGGTACCAGGCGGATGAATTTATGGATCGTGTCATTGCTCCTGTTCGAAACAGTGGACAGGTCGAACACCTGCGGCTGGTAGCCCAGGCGGTTCAGGCGCACCATGTAATTGGTCTGCGGGTATATTCTTGTAAAAAGCGCCCCGTCAGATCCTGTAGTCAGGTTGCGCTTATCCGGCACACTTTCCAGCGTTACCGAACAGCCGCTTACCGGTTTCTCCGAATATTCGTCTACGATCGTCAGCTCCAGGAAGGACTTCTGGCGGTTGAACATATAGACATTATCCCCTCCTTTGGGTGCTACACGGTTCGACGCAAAATAGCCGGCGTTGCCTGCCATCGTATAAGACATGTCGTCCGAAGCAGAGTTGACCGGTATACCCAGGTGTTCCGGAGCGGAAAATACCTGGTCGTAAGGGTTCCAGCTGGACTTGTACACATCCAGTCCGCCCAGGCCCGGCCATCCGTCTGAAGAAAAATAAAGCGTATTGTCATCATACAGGTAAGGGAACATTTCCTCTCCTTCCGTATTGATATTCTTCCCGAGGTTTACCGGGGCAGACCACTCCCCTTTTCCTTCCCTGCGGCACATATACAGATCTGTACCTCCTTCGGCGTTGGGCATATCGGACGCAAAGACCAGTACATTACCACTGGGGCTGATAGCCGGATGGGCCACGGAATAATTTTTGTTATTGAACGGGAAGGGCTTGATGCTGCTGAACTTATTGGAAGCATTGTCGTAGCCGTTGGCCACCATGATCTGCAAGTGTACCACATCGGCGGCATCTTTACGGGCATTGTCGACCAGGAAACGGTGTACAAAATTGGTCCGTGTAAAATAAGCCTCCTTGCCATCTGCCGCAAACACGATCGGGCCATCATGGAATTTTGAATTCAGGTCTGCGCCTACCTTGCGGAACTCATCGCCTGTATTGCCCATGCTGTCGCATTTGATGGCGTACATATTGTAGAACGGGTTACCGGTCCAGTGGTCTTTTTTGTTCCGGCCGCTGATGATGGTATCTGCAGTAATCAGCAGATCGCCCTGCCTGATGGAGGGCCCGAATTCGTTGCCGTCGGTATTGAAGTTCATAAAGCGCGTGCCCCCTTCGGGGATGCTGGCATAAATGGCCGGGGCTTCCTGTGCGCCTTTGATCAGGTTGGCTACCCTCCTGTCCTCAGGAAACTGCTGCTGGTATTGCTTCAGCCAGGGTATCGCATCCTGGTACTTTTGCAGCGACAGCAAGGTTTGTGCATAGCGCAGCTTGACTTCCGGGGCTGCACCGCTCATATTCACCGCCTTGGCATAGTATACTACAGCCTGCTGGGGATTCTTGATACGGCGGTAACAATCGCCCAGCTCTGCGTAGACCTGCGGGTCATTCATCGTTGCGGCTACTTTCTCGTAGTAGGGAATGGCCTCATTATAGGCCAGGTGGGTGTATAAATATTTGGCCTTTGTCAGGTCCTCGCTGGGCGGCGGTCCGGCTATTGCAGACAGCACGGAAGCAGAGGAGATCAGGCAGGTCAGTGCTATTTTGGTAAAATTATATTTCATCGGTATATACTTTAGAAGTGAGGCAATGGTTTAAAACAAATTGATAAAACGGGGGTTGATGTACTTGTTGTTGTCCCTGACAAAGTCAAAGCCCAATACAAATTCATGCGAGCCTCCGGTGAAACCGTTCAGCACTTTTGTAGCATAGTCATAGGAATAACCGATATTCAGATTTTTCGTTACCTGCAGGTGGATCAGCGCTTCTACAGACTGGTCTGTACGGTAGGTAGCCCCGATCATCAGCCGGTCGTAAAAGATGGCCGACAGGTTGAAGTCGGCACTGGCCGGCAGCTGGTATTTGCCATTGCCGGCGTAGCGGCCCAACACCTGTGGTTCCAGCTTGAAGTTTTCGCTGAGCGTAAAGACATAGCCCCCACTCAGGTAGTAGGAGCGGATCTGGCGGTTTTCTTTGCTGTTTACCGCCTTATTGTCTTTGTCATAGAAGTTTTCCAGCAGATTGGGTACAGAAGCCCCTGCATAGAAATTGTCGCCGCGCCAGTAGACACCGGCGCCAAAGTTGGGCAACATTTCATTTTTCAGGTCTTTGGTCAATGCTGCATCGCCTGACTGGAAAGGATTCAGGTCGCTGTACTTTGCAGAAAGCATGGAGGTTCCTGCCTGCAAACCGAAAGAAAGCACTGTTTTCTTTACCGGTATGCGGTAGGCGTAATAGGCCATCAGGTTGGTATTGTTCAGCACACCCGCTGATTCATTGCTCACACTCAGGCCCAGGGCCACATGGCGGAAAGGCTTCATGTAGCTGCCAACAGGCCCGTCTATGCTCACGCTGAAATTGCGTGGCGCACCGTCTACCCCTACCCACTGGTTGCGGTACAGGGCATTGACACTGGTCAGGTTCCTGCTGCCGGCATAGGCCGGGTTATAGATCAGTTTATTGTACATAAACATGGAGTAATGGGGGGTGACCGTTGTCTGGGCCAAGGCAGAAGAGGTACTGCCCAGGATACTGAAGGCTATTGCGGAATATTTAATTATCTGGTTCATTCTTTTTCTTTTTAAGGGTTACCTGTAAAAAATGTGCTTAACGTTTGATCAGGATGGCTCCTTTGAAAACATTATCGCCACCGGTCTTATTGGCCTCGTTTAATTTGAAGATGTAGTAATACGTTCCTGAAGGGAGTTCTTTGCCATTCTTTGAATCGACACCATTGAACGTATTGTTATACGGGCTTTTCTCGTACACCAGGTCTCCCCATTTATCTACGATCTGCAGGATGTTTTTTGGATAGAATTCGCTGCCCTGTATCACCATCAGGTCATTGACACCATCACCGTTCGGGGTAATCACATCGAAGATGCGGACGCTGAGATCACATTGCACCTCAGATACAACATAGGTAGCCGCTGTTGTACAGCCTTTGGAGTCTGTTACCGTAACCGTATAACTTGTGGCGGCAAGGCCCTGGATCAGGTCTCCGGAAGCACCGTTTGACCAGGTATAGGTATAAGGACTCACGCCGCCTGTTACCAGCAGGCTGATGGTTCCGTCAGGGCCGGGCAGGCAGGAATCTTTGACTACCGTACCGCTGATCTTCAATGAATCCGCTTGTGTGATCGCAAAAATTTTGGTATCGGCGCATCCTGAAATGGCATCTGTTACCGTCACGGTATAAGAACCGGCAGCCAGTGCGGAGCGGCTTGCGTTCAGGTTACCGTCTGTCCATTTGTAGGCATAGGTACCGCTGCCACCGCTGACTTTCACTGCGAGGCTTCCGTCTGCGGCGCCATTACAGGTCACAGGGTTTACGTCTGCACTGACCACGATCGGTGTGGAGACGCCTACATTGGCGCTCAGGTTGTCAGAGCAACCCGCATCATCCGTTACCTGTACCATATAGGCTCCTTTCACCACGCCGACGATATCCTGGGTGGTCGCACCATTAGACCACAGGTAGGTATAAGGACTGGTACCGCCGCTGACACTGATGTATACGGCACCGGAAGCGGTATCCTTACAGCCCACGGCTTTTACAGAATCCAGCTTCACCACCACAGGGTTTGAATTGTTCACCCCTACATTCACACTCAGCTGACCGGTACAACCGATCGCATCAGTGACATTCAGCAGGTAACTGCCCGATTTTACAAAGCTCAGGTCTTTGGTGGTCGCACCGTTAGACCAGGAGTAGGCATAAGGAGGAACACCACCGCTCACGCTTACGCTCACACTGCCGGAACTGCTTTCGGTACATTTGGCCGCTACTATTGAAGTGGCGGTGATCTTGATCTCGTTGTCCTTATCTACATTGATATTGGTACTGAATTCCTCGCTGCAACCGGCAAGGTCTTTTACCTTAAGGGTATAGCTGCCGGGAACCAGGCCGCTGATATCCCTTGTGGTCGCACCATTGGACCACAGGTAGGTATAAGGGGCCACGCCACCGCTGACCGTTACGCTGATCGAACCGGAAGCATTGCCGATGCAACCGGCATCTTTGATGGAAGCTGCTGCTATTTTAATGGATTTCGCTGCATCTACACCGATCGTCGCGCTCAATTCTGCAGAGCAGCCGTTGGCGTCAATGACCGTCAGCGTATAGAAGCCGGGGACTACATTGACCAGGTTGGCGGTAACAGCACCATTGGACCATGAATAAGCATAAGGAGCCTGCCCGCCTTTGATGCTGACGAAGATAGCACCGTTGGCACCCACCGTACAGGTAGCACCACGGACAGAGTCTGCTGTAATGATGATCTTCTTATCTGCATCTACGCCTACGCTGGTGCTCAATGTTTTGGAGCAACCTGCTGCATCGCCGATAACGACACTGTAAGCGCCGGGAGCTGCATCCAGTATATCTTCGGTTGTCGCACCGTTAGACCAGGTATACGTGTAGGGAGATACGCCGCGGCTTACGCTCAGGTAGATCTTACCCGATTTGCTGCCGATACAACCGGCACCGATCACCGAGTCGATCACACCTTTGATAGACAAAGCAGTATCCACACCCAGAGTTGCCGCTGCAGTTGCTTTACAACCACGGGCATCTGTTACTGTGGCAGTATAATTACCAGGCACTACATTGATCAGGTCTGGCAGCATAGACCCGTCAGACCACAGGTAAGTGTAAGGAGTAGTGCCACCGGAAGCGGTAATATAAAGCGCTGCGCTTTTGCCCACAGTACAACCGGCTCCTCTTGTAGAGTCTGTTTTGACCACCAGTGTTTTGGCGGTATCGTAGGTAAGGTTTACCGTCAGCTGCCCGGGGCATCCGTTCGCATCGGTAGCCGTAAGTACCAGGGTACCGGGGTTGGCATTGGTAATATCGTCTGTAGTAGCGCCGGTACTCCACAGGTAAGTATAAGGCGCTAATCCGCCTGTAGTAGTGGTATAGATTTTACCATCCGCACTCACGGAGCAGGTAGGTCTAGTCAGGGAGTCGAGTGTCACCGTTACACCTGAGGGCAGTACACCAACTGTAGCTGTGAGCACCGCTGTACAGCCGTTATTGTCTGTAGCAGTGAGGGTATACGTACCGGCTGTAACACCGGTCAGGTCTTCTGTTGTCCCTACAGTAGTGGTTCCTTTTTTCCACACATAGGTATAAGGAGCCGCTCCCCTGCTGATGGTAACATATACAGCACCGGAAGCACTGCTGGCGCAACCGGAGGCTTTGGTAGAGTCTACCGTTCCCCTGATGGCCACTGCGGTATCGATGGCGATGGTAGCCACCAGTTGCTTCGTACAGCCCACCGCATCTGTTGCAGTCAGCGTGTAGGTTCCTGCAGTCACATTCACCAGGTCTTTGGTCGTAGCACCACCGGGAGCCCAGGAATAAGTAACCGGTGCTTTACCGCCGCTGACGGTCACTGCGATGCTGCCATTTGCAGCAGTATTGCAGGTCGCCTTAACGATGGTGCCTGGTGTCAGGTTCAGCAGTTTTGAAGAGTCTGTGGTCAATTGTACGGCTACTGTAGCCACACAGGAATTGGCATCGGTAACAGTAAGGGTATAGGTCCCGGCATTTTTGCCACTCAGGTCCTTGGTGCTTTCGCCGCTGGACCAGGAATAAGTATAAGGAGTAGCCCCTCCGCTGACCGTAACAGTGATGGCACCGTCTGCAGCACTGGCACAGGCGGTATTGTTAGCCGGGCCTGCGGTAATCCGCATCTGGCTTTTTGCCGATAAAGTGGCGATATAGACCGCCATGCAATTGGTTACGGTAT
>JAEUVW010000356.1 GCA_016786525.1 Chitinophagaceae bacterium | reverse complement strand
CCGGATGACGAGATCATCATTCCCGAACCGTTTTATGCGAACTACAATGGTTTCGCGATCAGCGCAGGCGTAAACGTAGTGCCGATTCCATCCAGTATCGATACGGGCTTTGCTTTGCCCCCGATCGAAGCATTCGAAAAGGCCATTACCCCGCGTACAAAAGCCATCATGATCTGTAACCCCAATAACCCTACCGGTTACCTGTACAGCATGGAAGAGCTGGAGATCCTGCGCGACATCTGCCTGAAGCACGACCTGTTCCTGTTTTCAGACGAAGCCTACCGCGAATTCTGCTACGATGGACGGAAGCACATTTCCGCCCTCAGTATACCCGGCCTGGAAAACCATGCCATCCTGATGGACACCATCAGCAAGCGCTACAGCGCCTGCGGCGGCCGTATCGGGGCCTTCATTACCCGCAACCAGGAAGTGCTGAATGCAGCGATGAAATTTGCACAGGCCCGCCTGAGCCCGCCCTCTTTTGCACAGATCCTCGGTGAGGCAGCCGTAGACCTGCCGCTGAATTATTTTGACGAAGTGCATGCCGAATACAATTCCCGCAGGGATCTGCTGGTCAAAAGGCTGAACGCTATGGACGGCGTATTCTGCCCCAATCCCGGCGGTGCTTTTTACGCCATGGCCAAATTGCCGGTAGCCGATACCGAAGCATTCTGCCAATGGCTGCTCGAAGAGTTTTCACACGAAGGAGCCACCGTAATGATGGCGCCTGCAGCAGGGTTCTACGCCACCAAAGGACAGGGAAAAGATGAAGTCCGCCTGGCCTACGTGCTGAACCTCGAAGACATCAATCATGCAATGGATTGCCTGGAAGCCGCCCTGAAAGTTTACCCGCATAAAAAATAGAAAAAGCAATGTCATTACTCCCTGATGCAGAAAGAGTAAGAGCCAAACGCCGCCGGGCTGTCGCCTGGTGGCTTTTTATTGGTGTAGCGATGATCCTGGTACAGATACTGCTGGGTGGCGTTACCCGGCTCACTGGTTCCGGTTTGTCCATTACCGAGTGGAAACCCATATTGGGCGCTGTGCCCCCGATGAATGAACACGACTGGAATGCCGCCTTCGAGCTGTATAAGGTAAAAGCCGTAGGCCAGTACATCAACCACAACAGCGATTATACCCTGGCCGATTTCAAAGCCATCTACTTCTGGGAGTGGCTGCACCGTGAGTGGGCACGCCTGCTGGGTGTTGTATTTATCATCGGCTTTGTGTTCTTCCTGGCCAGGAAGTATTTCGACAGGAATATGGTCACGCCCTTTGTCATCCTGTTCCTGCTGGGTGCCCTGCAGGGGGCGGTAGGCTGGATCATGGTGGCCAGCGGCCTGAACCCCGACGATACACACGTCAGTCATATCAAACTGGCCCTGCACTTTATGTTCGCACTGGTGCTGCTCTGCTATACCTTCTGGTTTGCGCTGAAGCTTTTGTTGCCTGAAGAAAAGCGGATCGTGTTCCCTAAGCTGAACAGCTTTAGCTTGCTGCTGCTGGTATTGCTGACCATACAGCTGATCTATGGCGCCTTTATGGCCGGCCTGAAGGCAGCGCCCGCAGCGGCCACCTGGCCTGATGTGAACGGGACTTATATCCCGGAAAATGTAAGTTCATTCGGCGCCAACACCTATACCGGCTTGCACATCCTTACCGATCAGCCGATCGTGATCCATTATATACACCGCACCCTGGCGTACGTACTGTTTGTATTGGTCTGTGTCTGGTTTGCGCAAAGCCGCAGGCTGGCAAGGCAGGCAAACAGCAGCTTATTACTCCGTGCCTCATTCAGTACACTTGCGTTTATTGTCCTGCAGGTGCTGCTGGGCATCATCACTGTATTGAATGCTCCTCTGATGACGCAAAACAAATTCCTGCGCTTCGAACTCTTTGCAGAGCTCCACCAGATGGTCGCGATCTGCCTGCTGATGAGTTTATTGCTGAACTTTTACCTCGTCAAAAAGAAATAGCCTGCTGATACAGAAGTATGATAAAGCCCTGCAAGATCATCTTGCAGGGCTTTATTGCACAAACCCTGTAAGCTTCGAAGCCTTACAGGCTTAAAACAGGATGTTGCTCCATTGACGCTTCCGGTTTTTGAAATCATACAGACCTGGGAAGTCCCATGCCCTTAGGCTGCAGCTCCTTGCAAAGTGGCGCAATACTCCTGTTTGCTTAAAAACCTATAAGGTTTTTGAAACCGTATAGGTTTAAATAGTGCGCTCCATTCAAGCTAAGGTTTTGGAGCGATACAGATTTGCAAACCCCATCCGGTACTTTCCCTTTGCAGGGAGGGCGTTGCGCAATCACTATTCCCCTCCCGGGAGGAGCGGGAAAAATAGCATCATAGACTGTATACCAGCTGGGGGTGGGTTCAGCAAGGTGTCAAGAGGACAAAGCGATACAATCTGTAGTCTGTATATCATGTAACGCAAACGGTCCGTTTTTAAAGCCCTGTTATAAAGAGGATTCGTACTCCAGGTTTTAAACTCTGCAGGCTTTGTGATCCTGATCGCGGCCCGGCTGCGATCTATAAGGCCCTCCCACAGCTGCTGCAATGCGTTTTCTTCCTTGTTCCGGGAAATTTTTCAAAATAAATTTGGATGGAAAGAAAAAGCGCTTACCTTTGCGCTCCCTTAGCGAAAAAGCAAAAGGGATAGTTCTTACGGTTTCGAAAAACAGCGGTTTATTTTTAGCAAGTTTTAAAAATAAATTTGGTGGTGAAAAAAAAGGTTCTACCTTTGCACTCCCGCTGAAAAAAAGGGGGTGAAGTTCTGAGGTACTGTTGCGGTCAAAAAAAGTTTACAAAAAAGTAAAAATAAATTTGGCAGAAACGAAAAAGCGCTTACCTTTGCAACCCCAACGAAAACGGGACAGTTCTTAAAGCGAAAAAAGTAGCGCGGTACAGAGGCCGCACGAAGGGTTCAAGTCCCTGGCATACAGCAGTTTAGCGGAATAAGTTTGATCATCCAAGGATGGTCGGATCGCTGAGAGTTCTTTGAAAAAGATGGAAGCAAAAAAATAAAGCAGCGGGTGATGATGAATTTCGTCACCGCAGGTA
>JAEUVW010000342.1 GCA_016786525.1 Chitinophagaceae bacterium | reverse complement strand
AAAAGGAATGCTTTTCTGCAGTGCCCGCTGCTCATTTCGGCAGGAAAACTCAGCAAACCTTACCTTCCGGCCTCGCGCAGCGATTCTTTTTCTGCCTTTGTGAGTGCATTGTATCCTTTCTCGTTGATCTTATCCAGTATGCGGTCTACATTTTGCTCCCGGGCCGATTTATTCTTGATCGGCTTATACGGTTGCCGGGGATCAAATGTCTTATCCATTTTCTTAAAAAGCTTATAGGCCCAGGCGCCGGGCTGGTAACCGCTTTGCAACAGGCGGATGTACACAAAGCCCGTTAAGCCCGATGCAGCCAGCAGGCTGATATTGGCGATATTCAGGTCCATGTTCAGCAGCATCAGCAAGACAAAGATGACAGCCAGCAAGGCCAGGGGGATGCTGAAATAATCGCTGAGGAACACCCTGTACTTAGGGGAAAGGGTAAGTGCCGCAGCCATCAGGCCGATGATACCCGCGTGCGCACCCATCACCAGGCTCGTGTCGGGCAGCAGGGCCGCGGGGATCAGTTGTACCCCGGTAAAGGCCAGGCCCCCGGCCAGTATGCTGTAGATAAACAATGGGATCACCTGTTTGTAGCCGACCAGGTTTTGCACCACGTTGCCAAAGCAGTAGAGCCAGAGCATATTACTCAGCCATTCCCAGAATCCACGGTGGCACCAGCCGTAGGTAAATACGGTCCACCAGCGTTTGGAGATCAGCTCCAGGTTGCCCATGCCTACATACTCAAAGGTGAGCTGGAAGGAGCGCAGCTCCGGTACGGCGTAGACAATCAGCGTGATCCACACCAGGTGAACGGCCACAAAACCAACCCCGGAAAAAGCGATCAATTGAATGACTGCGTTCCTGTCGTAAGCGGGTATATGAAATTTTTGCAATGAAGATCGGGCAGACATATCTTGAGAATAATAACTTTAGTAAAATGAGTTCCGGTTATTCCTTTGCCAGTACCGCAGCAGCAGGAAGGCAAACAGCATCCCGCCCAGGTGCGCAAAGTGCGCCACATTATCACCTGCAGAATTCTGGATACCGGAGAACAATTCGGCGATAGCATACAATGCCACAAAGTATTTGGCCTTGAGTGGAAACAGGAAATAAATATATAATTCAGTATTGGGAAACAGGTAACCAAAAGCAAAAAGCACACCGAAAACCGCTCCCGAAGCACCCACTGTAGCTTCGTCCATGATACCGTAAAAGGAAGTATGGGTGTTGATATCATATCCGCCGTGCAGGTATTGCTGGATAAATAAGGTAGACTGGTTGCGGAAGATCAGGTTGCCGGGGTTGGCCTGCCACTCATGCAGCAAATCGGTAAAGCCATAGCGCCCGGGGTTGTCAATATGCTGTACAATAAAGCGTTCGAAATGATCTACCGTAGGCGACTGCTGGTATAGGGCGAAGGCTTTTTCTATCGCGCCGAATTCAAAACCCAATACGGTAAGATGGCACAGGGCGGCACCAATACCGCACACGAAATAGAAGATCAGGAAGCGCTTAGGGCCCCATATATTCTCAATCACGTTGCCGAACATCCACAGTGCGAACATGTTGAAGAACAGGTGGCCGATATTGCCATGCATAAACATGTGGGTCACAATCTGCCAGGGCCTGAAATAACTGGAGGTCCAGTAGTGCAGACCCAGGTAGTCTGCAAGGTTAATACCGTATTTTTTCATCACATAGTCCAGCAGGAGCATGATGGCATTGATGATGATAAGGTTTTTAACTACGCTGGGTAATACCTGGAACCGCTGGGGGCGAAATTCTGTCATTGAGCAACTAAGTTCAAAAAAAGGGATAAAATAAGTCCCGGTTGAAGGCACAAAACTACAAGATATAACAATGAGGTGTAAGCACCAAAACAGAATAAAGCCCTAAAATTTGATGAGTGCTTCGGGAGCAGAAACCATAAGGAATCGGTAATTTTGGCCCTTATTTTACAGATTCAGCATGGCCACAACACCCAAGTCTATTGTTTTATTTGCATCTGGTGCGGGCAGCAATGCCCAGGCTATGATCCGGCATTTTGAAAACAACGCGGTAGGCCGGGTGGTTTTATTGGTGTGCAACAATCCCAAAGCAGGGGTATTGGCCATAGCGGAAGCGCACAATATCCCTTTCCTGCTCGTAGACAGAACTACTTTCGGGGAAAAGCTGTTCCTGGAGCAATTGAATGCATACAAGCCGGACCTGATCGTCCTGGCCGGTTTTTTATGGAAGATCAACCCGGAGCTGATTCATGCTTACCCCGGCAGGATCATCAACATTCACCCTGCCCTGCTGCCCAAATACGGGGGCAAGGGCATGTATGGCCGCTTTGTACATGAAGCCGTGGTAGCTGCCGGCGATCAGGAAAGCGGCATCACCATCCATTTTGTCAATGAGCAGTACGACGAGGGCGCCACCATTGTACAGGCCCGGTGCACCATCAAACCGGGCGATACCGCAGAAAGCATCGGCCGGAAAGTACTTGGCCTGGAGCACAGCTTTTTGCCTGCCACAGCAGAATACCTGTTGCGCGAACAATAAGAAAGATACTAAAAACGTTTACAACTCTAATCAGCATACCCTATTTAACAATCTGCACATGCGTTACTGCTTCCTGATACCAGCATTGATTTTCAGCCTTTTATTCCATACTTCGGCCCATGCCCAGGGGCAAGCCATAGGAGCCTGGCGCGCTCACCTGCCTTACAACAGGATCATCAGCGTGGCCACAGACGGCAATAAACTTTTTGCAGCCAGCAGGTCGGGGTTCTTTACCTACGACAACCTGAAAGATGAGGTCAGCACTTACTCAAAAGTGAACGGCATGGCGGATGTAGGAATGAGCTTTGTAGGCTATGACGCCCTGAGCGAGACAGCGGTACTGGCCTACAGCAACAGCAATATTGACCTGTTTAAAAACGAAACGTTTTACAATATCCCGTACCTGAAGTTGCGCTCCGCTTCCGGCGATAAAACGATTTATCATATCCTCATCGAAAACGAACTGGCCTACCTGAGCACCGGTATCGGTATCCTGGTCATCAACCTGAAGAAAAGAGAGATCAAGGAAACCTATTCTTTTACAAAAGACAAAACCGAATTTGCGGTAAGGGGTATGGCTGCAGATAAAAATTACTTTTTTGCCGTAACGGCAAACGGGCTGTACCGCACCCTGAAAACCAACCCCAACATACAGGCCTCGGCTTCCTGGAAACTGCTGGACAGCTCCCGCAGGTATATCAATGCCACGCAGGCCCTGGGTAAGATCTATGTTGCTACACTGGATTCGGTGTTTGTGCTGAACAATGACACGGCGGCATTTGTGTTCAGCCCCGACAGCAGCAGCATCCGGCACATCGACCCGCTGGCAAACGGCCTTTGCGTATCGGTGCTGCATACCAAAAGCAATTTTGGGGAAATCTATTCACTCAATGAACTGAACCAGCCTGTAGACTCCTTCGAGACCGCCAACCCGATGCAGGCGGTGCAGACATCTGACAACCACATCTGGGTCGCCGATATGACCTGGGGCCTGCGTTCCCTGCCCAAAACAGTGATACCGAATGGCCCGTATGATATAGGCGCCTACGACATACTGCCCCAGGATGGGAAGATCTATGTAGCCCACGGCTCTTATGACGACAAGTGGAATATCGCGATCAACTATGCAGGCATATCCATCCTGGACAACCAGCAATGGAAATCATACAACACCAACAGTTTTGCCCCTTTCCGCAACCTGAAGGATGCCATACGACTGGCCAAAGACCCAAAGGATAAGACCCTGTATATTGCTTCGCAGACAGACGGGCTCTTTTACCTGAAAGAAGACGGCACAGGCGGCAACTACCGCGAAGATGTGTTTGAAGTACACAACCTGGATCCCAGCACCTACCGCCTGAGCGGCGTAGCCTTTGACCAGGACAACAACCTTTGGGTCACACAGTCTAACGCACCGCATGAACTAATGGCCCGTTCTGCCAGCGACGGCAACTGGTACAAATTTTCCCTGCCGCCTTACCTCCGGCCCAATTTTGACAATGTGGCTGCCGGCCTGATCATCGATGACTATAACCAGCAATGGTTCTTTTCGGCTGCAGGCGGAGGGGTGCTGGTCTATAACACCAACGGTACTTTTGAAAACACAGGAGACGACACTTATACAAGACTCCTGATCGGCAAAGGCGCCGGCAACCTGCCGGACAACTTTGTACAATGCATTGTCAATGACAAAAAAGGAACGATCTGGATCGGTACTGCCAATGGTATCGGCATCATCAATTGCCCCGACCGGATCACAGAAGGCACCTGCGAGACCGAGCTCAGGGTGGTGCAATACGACCAGTTTGCAGGACAGCTCTTTGCCGGGGAAAATGTCAAAACAATTGCGGTAGACGGCGCCAACCGGAAATGGGTGGGTACCGGCAACGGGGTATGGCTGATCTCGGAAGACGCCAACAAGATCATCAGCCGCTTTACGATAGACAACAGTCCCCTGCCTTCCAATAACATACAAACCATAAAGGTAGACCCGGTCAGCGGCGATGTCTATTTCGGAACGGATAAAGGGCTGGTCAGCTACAGGGGAACCGCTACCGATGGCGGTACCAGCAATAAAGACGTCGTGATCTTTCCCAATCCTGTAAAGCGTGATTATTCCGGGCCTATTGCAATCAAGGGCCTTGTGGACAATGCCGATGTACGGATTACCGACATTTCGGGGCAACTGATTTACCGGACAAAAGCCAATGGCGGCCAGGCTACCTGGAATGGTACCGACTATACCGGCCGCAGGCCGCAGTCCGGGGTATTCCTGGTATTTGCGACCAACAACACGGGCACCGAAACCTTTGCCGGGAAAATGGTCTTTATCAAATAAGTCATGCTCCGCAACACCAAAGGCATTGTACTCCGTTCGGTAAAGTACGGGGAGACCAGCCTGATCCTGAGTATCTTTACAGAGGTGCTGGGCCTGCAATCCTATATGGTCAAGGGGATCAGAAGCGAAAAGGCCAGATCAAAAAGAGCCGGCCTGCTGCAGGTGGCCTCGCTGCTAGACCTGGTGTCAGAGCACAAACCCAACCGGCAGCTCCAGCATATCAAAGAATTTCAGCCTGCCTACATTTACCAGTCCCTGCAGGAAGAAATCGTTAAGAATAGTATTGCGGTCTACTCCGTCGAATTATTGTCGCGCCTGCTGCCGCAGGACGAGGTGATGGAAGAATTGTTTCTCTTCGTATACGCCTATTTTCTGCACCTGGACCAGGTACCGGTGCGGGAAGCGGCCAACCTGCCTTTATTGTTTACGATCCGCTGCGGGCAATACTTTGGGTACAACCTGTCGGGCAGCTACAGCGAGGACACTCCGTACATCACACCCGAGGAAGGGATTTTTACGGCCCAGATGCCGGTTTCATCTTCTACCTTGTATGAAGCAGACGCTGCGCTGCTCTCCAGGCTGTCTGCCCTGGAGGGCTTGGAGCAGGCCGGATCCGTAAGTATGAATGCAGCACAGCGCAACCGCCTGCTGGACTGGTACCTGCAGTTTTTACAATACCATACCCAGCATCTCGGGAAATTGCGCTCGCCGGACATCCTCCGGACGATCTTACATTAGGCTTTACGCAGGCGGGCGACAGGAATATTAAGCTGTTCGCGGTATTTGGCCACTGTACGGCGGGATATATTATACCCCTGTTTGGACAACATGTCGGTAATATCTTCATCACGCAGAGGCTTATTTTTATCCTCATCGGAGATAATCGTGCCGATAATGCTTTTGATCCCTTTATTCGTCACTTCTTCCCCGCTTTCCATAGTGATCCGCTCCGAAAAGAAATGCTTCAGCGAAAAGGTCCCGAACTGGGTTTGCGCGAATTTACTGTTGGCCACGCGCGATACGGTTGAAATATCCAGGTTGGTCATCTCTGCAATATCCTTGAGGATCATCGGTTTCAGCAATGTTTCGTCGCCGGTGAGCAGAAATTCTTTCTGAAAATGGGCAATGGCGCTCATCGTCTGCAGCAGGGTGGTCTGCCGTTGCCTGATCGAGTTGATGAACCACTGGGCCGAATCCAGTTTTTGCTTGATAAAGGTGGTGGCCTCTACGTTTCTCTTATCTTTTTTATTGCCCTTGTCGTAGGCGTTCAGCATATCTTTAAATTCCTGGGAGATGCGGAGCTCAGGAGCATTTTTGGAATTCAGCAGGATTTCCAGGTTGCCGTCGTTGTTTTCTATAAAAAAATCGGGCAGGATATAGTTATTGTTGGTGTTGCTGCCTTCAAAGGTTGCCCCGGGTTTGGGGTTCAGCTTCAGGATCTGGTCCAGCGCCTTCCGGAACATTTCCTCATCGATATGCAGGCTCTTCCTGATCTTGTCGTAATGCTTCTTGATAAATGACTCATAGTATTTATCCAGCATTTGTATGGCTATGGCAATAACTTCCTTAGGCCGGCCTATCCTTTTCAGTTGCAGGATCAGGCATTCCTGCAGGGTATAGGCAGCGATACCCGCGGGATCAAACTGCTGTACTTCCTGTATGATCCGGCGTACATCCTCCTCCGTAACGATCACATTCTGGCCGAAGGCCAGGTCGTCCACGATGGCCGTTACTGCCCGGCTCAGGTAGCCGTCGTCGTTGATGCTGCCGATCACCTGCTCGGCTATTTTTCTTTCCTTTTCATTCAGCGACAGCATCATCAGCTGGTCCAGCAGGTTCTGGTGAAAATCGACTTCATAGCGGACGGTATTGTAGGAGCCTTTATCCTGGTCGCCGGAATAATCGTATCCTCCGTCGTCGCCCTCATTCCGCAGATAGTCTTCAATATCAATCTGTTCCGAACTGTCGTCCTGCAGGGAAACCTCTTCCATATCGTCGCCGCCCTGATCCTCGTGCTCTTCATAAGGGTCGTTGGAAGGTTCGTCGGTACTGTATTCCAGGGCAGGGTTGATCTCTATTTCCTCTTTGATCCGCTCTTCCATCTCTATTGTCGGTACCCGCAGCAGTTTCAGGAATTGAATCTGCTGGGGCGACATTCTTTGAAGCAACTTCTGTTGCTGGCTTTGGCGAAGCATTATTTATATAGGTCTGGTTATGACAAAAATAAAAGATTATTCCAACTGCCTGAAGAATAGTTTGCTCCCGGCATTATTAACTAAAACACAATTTTTCGGAAAGCCTTTAATTTCCGAAAATCAAATTGTACATTTCTAAACTTAAATTGAAATTATTTGTATAATGAAACCGTTTGTCGCCCCATCATTTTCGTATGTGCCACTCGAAGAAGTACTCGAGATCGTACCGAAAAAAAAGAAGCTTTCCATAGGAATACCCAAAGAGACTTCTTTTGATGAGAACCGGGTAGCCCTCACCCCCGAAGCGGTAACCGTGCTGGTCAACAACGGGCATGAGGTGGTGGTGGAAAGCTGCGCCGGCGAAGGCGCCTCCTACCTGGACGGCGACTACAGCGAAGCGGGGGCACGGATCGTATTCGACAAGGCAGAAGTTTATAAAGCGGCTACGATCATCAAGTCGGCGCCGATCTCGGAGCAGGAAATACAGCTGCTGCAACCCTATCATGTAGTGTTATCGCCGATACATATGCCGCTGCTGAAAGCAAATATGCTGGAACAGCTGATACAAAAAAAGATCATTGCCATTGCATTCGAGTCCATAAAAGACGATTCGAACACTTACCCCATCGTACGCTCCATGAGCGAGATTGCGGGCAACTCTGCAATACTGACCGCTGCGCAATACCTGAGCAACCAGCATCATGGCAAGGGGATACTGCTGGGCGGTATTTCCGGGGTGCCTTCAGCTAATGTCGTCATTATAGGCGCAGGGGTGGTCGGGGAGTTTGCCGCCCGTGCCGCCATAGGCCTGGGGGCATCCGTGACCATATTCGACAACTCGATATACCGGCTCATGCGCCTGCAAAACAATATAGGCCGCCGCTGCTCGACATCGGTGCTTGACCCGGTGACCCTGGGCGAGGAGCTGGCTTCTGCCGATATCGCCATCGGTGCGCTGAAGCCCGTGCACGGCATTACACCTATGGTCGTCACGGAAGCCATGGTGAGCAATATGAAGGCCGGATCTGTGGTGATCGATGTCAGCATAGACCGGGGCGGCTGTTTCGAAACCTCAAAACCCACTACCCACCAGAAACCGACTTTTAAGTACCAGGATGTGATCCACTATTGTGTACCCAACATTGCTTCGGGGGTATCCCGTACCGCATCCCGGGCCATCAGTAATGTACTGATGCCCATCATCAACCAGTCTTCGGACTTCGGAGGCATGGAGGCCCTGATCGGATCGCGCCAGGGCATCCGCAATGGGGTATATCTCTACAAGGGCTGCGTCACCAAAGCTTCCATAGCCCGGCGCTTCAATTTAAAATACACAGACCTGGAATTACTATTGGCTACCCAGATATAGGAAAACAGAAGACCCAAGCAGCTATTTACAACCAAAACCTTTCGACAGTATTTATGCCGAATAACAGAATGAACAAAACAATGGCGGGTTATCATATCCTGATGATCCTGTCGGCGGTCGACTTCAGGTTCAGCCCACAGGAAGACATCGTGATCCGCGATTACCTGGTGCAGGAATTTCCTTTTCATGTGAGCCTGGACCGGGAAATGCAGATCATCAGCAACCTGAAGCCCGATGAATGGGAGCAGCATTACACCAAAGTGATCGATGATTTCTATGACGACTCTACAAAGGAGGATCGCATGAAACTGATCGACTTTGCGCTGCAGCTCTGCAAGGCTGACAATGTGATCACCAGGTCAGAAAACAAATACCTGAATATGCTGTTTGACGCCTGGGAACCGCAGGATGAAGCCTAAGTGTACAGCGGCTTGTTGGCCATGACCGCTTCTATCCTTTCTAACAGTTCTGCATTCAGCAGGGGCAACACCTCCAGCGCCTGCAGGTTTTGCAGCAACTGCTCTTCTTTGGTAGCGCCGAGTATGGCTGTCGTCACATCGGGGTTATAGATACACCAGGCAATAGATAGGGTCGCCACATTGGTACCCAGCTCCGCCGCGATACCGGCCAGCTGCTTTACCTTTTCAATGCGGTCGTCTGCAATCGTTTTATCTTTCAGCCATTCAAAGCCTTCCATGGCCATCCTGGAGCCTTCAGGGATACCGTTGTTGTATTTCCCTGTGAGCAGGCCGGAGGCCAGGGGGCTCCAGATAGTCGTGCCCATGCCGATGTTCTTGAAAATGCTTTTGTAATCGCGCTCCATCTTATCGCGCTCGAAGAGGTTGTACTGCGGTTGCTCTACGGCGGGGCCGATCAACCTGAGGTCTTTGGCCACCATGTGTGCTTCCACGATCTCCGGCCCTGTCCATTCGCTGGTTCCCCAATACAATATTTTTCCCTGCTGTATCAAGGTGTTCATTGTCCACACCACCTCTTCGATCGGGGTGCTGCGGTCCGGGCGATGGCAGAAGTACAGGTCGAGGTAATCGAGCTGCAGGCGCTTCAGGGCCTCGTGGCAGGCTTCCGTAAGGTGTTTGCGGCTGAGGCCGGTCTGGTTGGGCTTGTTGTCTTTGCCCCTGCTGCCAAAAAAAGCTTTACTCGATACGGTATAGGAACTTCTGTCCCAGCTCTTTTGTTTCAGGATACGCCCCATCATTTTTTCCGATTCCCCCAGGGCGTACACCTCTGCATTATCAAAAAAATTGATCCCATGCTCATAGGCAATGCTCATCAGCCGCTCGCCGATGCTGTCGTCGATCTGCTTGGCAAAGGTGACCCACGATCCATAGGAAAGAACACTCAACTCCAGGCCCGTGCGGCCCATTTTTCTATACTGCATTTTGTACGTTTTTATCGCTTATATAGTATACACCACAAGACCGTCGCGGGTCTTGGGTTCGAACCAGGTGCTTTTCGGCGGCATCACCTGACCGCTGTCGGCAATGGCAAACAGCTGCTGGATGCTGACCGGGTAGCAGGAAAAGGCCACAGCCATATCACCGCTGTTCACGCGCTTTTCCAGCTCTTTCAGCCCCCTGATGCCTCCGACAAAATCAACGCGCTTATCCGTCCTGGGATCGTGGATGTCCAGCAATTGCGACAGCACCTTATTTTGCAGGATCGTCACATCCAGTACCCCGATGGGGTCGTCTGTATAGGCGTGGGGGCGGGCGGTCAGGCGGTACCAGCTGCCCTCAAGGTACATGCCGAATTCATGTGGTTGCTGCGGCTTGTAAGGAGCAGCTCCTCCCATGTTTTCGACTACAAAGTCTGCACCCAGCTTTGTGATGAATGCTTCCGGCGACAAACCGTTCAGGTCTTTGGCCACACGGTTGTAGTCCAGGATGGCCAACTGGCTGGCAGGGAAAATGCAGGTGATAAAATAGTTGAACGCTTCGTAGCCGGTAATGGAGAGATCGTTGTCGCGCATTTCCTCATACACCCGTGCAGCAGAAGCAGCACGGTGGTGGCCGTCTGCAATATAGGTGCAGGGCACATCTTCCCTGAAAATACGGGTAATGCTGGCTACTTTGGAATAATCGTCCACGACCCAGAAGGTATGCTTTACGCCATCTTCCGACACGAAATCATAAGTGGGGGCATGGTCTTTTTTCCAGTTGTCGATGATGCTTTGTACATCTTCCTGGTCGTTGTAGGCCAGGAAAACAATCCCGGTCTGGGCACGCGTGGTTTTAATGTGGTTGATGCGGTCCAGCTCTTTTTCCGGGCGGGTGAACTCATGTTTTTTAATGATGCCGTTCCCGTAGTCTTCCAGTGAAGAGCCGCAGACCAGGCCGGTCTGGGAGCGACCGTTCATCACCAGTTCATAGATATAATAGCAAGGCTCCTCATCCT
>JAEUVW010000286.1 GCA_016786525.1 Chitinophagaceae bacterium | reverse complement strand
GATCGTCACTTCTTTCTGGTGCGCGACATTGTTTTTGTCGACCACGAATACATATTTCTTTTCCAGTACTTCAAAGGTGGCCTTCTGCGGGATCAGGATCGCATTCTTTACCGGTATGGTCATCTGGATGTTGCCGGTCTCTCCATTACGGAGCAGGCTCCTTTTGTTCGGGAAGGTGGCCCGGAATGCGATGTTCCCGTTTTCATTGTTAAAGTCAGCCTCAATGGTTTCGACCACTCCCGATGTGTCGAAGAGCTGGTTGTTGGCCATCAGCAGGTTTACCGTACTCAGGTTTTCTTTGGCCGCGTTTGTCCTGAAGTTCAGGTATTCGGCTTCAGGCACATTGAAGTACACCCACATCAGGCTGTTGTCAGATAAGGTGCTCAGCAGTTCGCCCTCGTCGAGCAGGCTGCCCAGTTTGGTCTGGAAACGGCCTACGATACCGTCAAAAGGCGCCCGGATCTCTGTAAAATCGCGGTGTACCTGCGCCAATGCCAGTTCTGCCTTCGCTTTATTCAGTTTGGCTTTGGACATGGCCAGCTCGTTGGGGGCTACGACGTTGCTGTCGGCCAGGCCCTTGGTATTGCGGTATTCGATCTCTGCAAAGTTGACTTCGGCACCGGCTTTCTGCACTTCTGCATTGTACAGGGTCGGCATGATCTGGAACAGCAGCTGGCCTTTTTTGACAAACTGGCCTTCGTCTACATAGATCTTTTCCAGGTACCCTCTCTCCTGGGTACGCAGTTCAATATGCCGGATCGAGCTGATCTGGCATACATAATTCTTTACCAGTGTGGTGTCCGTTTTCAGGGGGCTGGTAGCGAGGTATTTTATTTCCACCTCTTCTTCTTTTTCGGATCTGCAGGCAGTTTGGCACAGCACAGCGGCAAGCCCGCCCAGCAGGAGCATTCTTTTGATCATATTTTGAAAGGGATAAAATTTCTGAATAGTTTGTGTAGGCCGTCACAGGATGCACGGAGCCCATAATGCAGCATCAGGTACGCTGCCGTATTGCCTTAGGCAAAACACCAGGAAAGCACGCCTCACTTACAGCGTCGGCTGCAGTGTCGCTTTCCTGAAGCAAAAAGGAATATCACACCCGGAAGTTCTGGTGCAGTACAAACAGCGGTGTCTGTTTGTAGAAAGCAGGGCAGGAGCCTGCGGCATTGTACTCGTGGCTGCTTACCGGCAGGAAGACCCTGCGCAGAACGGCTGCAGCCAATATATGTTTTAATGCCTCGTTGGAGTCCTCGTCGGTATCCTCGGCTTCTTCAAAGCCAAGCGTATACTCGGGCGCCTCTTCACCGGAAATATTATGGAATACAATATGATGTTGGGGGGCTGTAATATGTGCCCGGTCGTTGCCATGCGCCACAGCAAGCTCTGTGTTTCCCAGGCAGAAAAGCTGGAAAACGGCAATCAGGAAAGTCAGGAGCTGTGCGGGCATTTTAATATGGATCATTTCAGGCTGTGTGCCGGTTTGCTGCTGTATGCAAATAAGCGGACACATTACAGTAATGTGTGTACAAAATTAGAACTACTTTCTAAAAATCGATAATCTGTGTTGTTAAGCCTTAGTAAAACAACAGGGCTGCAACTTGGGGAAATCAAAGATCGTACCAGAACATACGCGACATATACCCTCAGCCCTTATTCAATAAAATCAGCATTTTCGAAATGGGGAATTTTAGTTTCCCTTATGTAAAGAGGCAAATCCCGCCTTTGGGTACAGGAATCTCCCCCGGCCGGGAAGACCTCCTGTTTTAAAATGTGTTGAAATGCCTTTCCATAGGGCATTACAGGCTCATTGTCAACAAATAGTCATTTCCATTTTCAGGCAGGTTCATTTTCCTGATTTTAAAAAACACCCTTATCCGGCGGCTCTACTTTTGCGGCCGAAAATGATTTTTTCTTCACCCTGCACACATTTTGACAGAAATCTATGATGAAGTTTTTACGCTCTTTTTTGTTTTGCTGTTGCCTTTTACCTGCCCGGGCTTTTGCGGCCGGCACTTTATCCGGATCGGTAAAGGGGCATCAGAAGCAGGCCCTGGCCGATGTGGTGGTGCGTATCCTCAATACCGCATATGGAGCTACTACCAATGAAAACGGCGACTTCCTCATCGCCAATATCCCCGACGGGCGCTACAAGGTAGAGTTCAAACTGATGGGCCACCATACAGCTGTAAAGTCAGTGGACATCAGATCGGGTGAAACCAGCCACTTGCACATAGCGCTGGAAAACAGCCTGCAGGAAATGAATGAAGTGGCCGTGCTGGGCCGAAATGTGCTGACCGAAGTGAGCCGGCAATCGTATAATGTGACGGCCATCAATGCAGCAAAACTGCACAATACCACCCTGGATCTCTCGCATGCGCTGGACCGGGTGTCCGGAATCAGGGTAAGGGAAGAAGGCGGTGTGGGTTCCCGGATCAATTTCTCGCTGAATGGCTTTACCGGCAAACAGGTACGTTTCTTTATCGATGGCGTACCGATGGATAATTTCGGTTCCTCTTTCCAGATCAACAACCTGCCGATCAACCTGGCAGAGCGGATTGAAGTCTACAAAGGTGTGGTGCCGATCTGGCTGGGCGCCGATGCCCTAGGCGGTGCGGTGAATATCGTCACCAGCAGCAAGGCGCGTTCTTACCTGGATGTTTCCTATTCTTTCGGTTCCTTCAATACGCATAAAAGCACACTGAATGCAGGCTACACGTCGAAGTCCGGCTTCACAGCGCAGCTGAATGCGTTCCAGAACTACTCCGACAACAACTACTGGGTGCACGTGGATGTAGCCGATGTGAACACCGGTAAGTATTACCCGGACCAGCGCGTGCGCCGTTTCCACGATCAGTACCACAATGAAACCATCATCGGTAACATCGGCTTTGTGAACAAAAAGTTTGCCGACCAGCTCTTACTGGGCATGACCCTGGGTAAAAACCATGCGGATGTACAGACCGGCGCCCGCATCGTCAGCGTGTTCGGAAACTACTACACCCGGGGCAACATCGTGATGCCTTCCCTGAAGTATGCCAAGAACGACCTCTTTGTCAAAGGTCTGAACCTCAGGCTGAATGCGAACTACAACCTGGGCGAGGAGCAGGTGGTAGACACCGTGTACCGCCGGTACAACTGGTTTCAACAGTACAAAGAATACCCTGGCCTGGGCAGCGAGCGCTCCCGTTCCCTGTACACGTACCGCAACAACAATGGCCTGGCCACGGCCAACCTGAGCTACCAGCTGGGCAAGCGCCACTCCTTTATGCTGAACAATGTGTTCAACACCTTCGACCGTATCGGTTCCGACCCCCTGAAGCCCGGCGCGGAAGTATATGAGCAACCGCAAAAGCTGATGAAGAATGTGACCGGCCTGGGCTACAAATTCGACTTCAACAAAAGATGGAGTACCTCGCTGTTCTACAAATCCTTCTGGCAAAAGACAACCTTTTCCCAGTCCTACAACCCCAGCGGCAACTGGGGGGATGTGGCCTACCTGAAACAGGAAAATAAGTTCAGCAACAGTGGCTATGGTATCGCGACATCTTATTTCATCACCTCTAAATTCCAGGTCAAAGCTTCTGCCGAGCAGAGCTACCGCCTGCCCGACACCTACGAAATGTTTGGTGACCTGGTGAACCTGGATGGTAACCTGTCGCTGAAACCGGAGATGAGCCGCAACTACAACCTGGGCGCGAACTACAATTTCCATATAGCCCATATCCATAAATTCAGCCTGGACGGGAACATCCTGTACCGCGATGTGCAGGACTTTATCCGCGCTACGCTGAACAATAACCAGACCAAGCAGGTGATGGAAAACCGCGACCGTGTGACCAACATGGGCCTGGATGCGGAAGTACGCTATTCGTACAAAAAAGCCTTCACCATGGGCTTTAATGTGACCTACCAGAACCTGCGGAACAAGACAAAATATGAACCGGGGTCTGCCGTAGAAAGTGTGCTGTACAACGACCGTATTCCCAATATGCCCTTCCTGTTTGGCAATGCCGACGCCTCTTACTTTATCCACAACGCCTTCCGGAAAGGCAATACCCTGAGCATCGGCTACAATATGCTGTATGTACATGCCTATTACCTGTACTGGCCCAGCCTGGGCAAAGACAAGCTGGACATCCCCATGCAATTGTCGCATGACCTGAATATGGTGTACGCAATGGCAGAAGGCAAATACAATATCGCCCTCGAATGCAAGAATGTGCTGGACAGCAGGCTGTACGACAACTTCAGCCTGCAGAAGCCAGGCCGGGCCTTCAACATCAAGCTCCGCTATTTTATCCAAAGCAAACCTTCACACAATTAATCACTCACAAATACAAACAATGAACAAAAGCAAATTGATGATCACCCTGGCTCTGGGCCTGGGCATTGCAGCCGGCTCCTGCAAAAAGGACGAAAAGAAAACCGATACCCCGGTCTCTACGGCAAAGACAAAGTACATCGTGGCCTCTACGCCCATCGCCTCTACCGGTGTGGCGGACTACCTGCTGACCACAGACAAGCTGACCGAAGGCAGCATCACTACCCTAGGCAATGGTAAGGAGCAGGATGGTACCTACCGCTACTACATCACGCACAAGAACAGGTTCTTCAGCCTGCTGTACGGACAAGGCAACCCCGGTGCGGTGACGACCTACAACCTGAGCGGCAGCGGTGAGCTGACAAAAGTTTCCGACTTCCAGTCAGAGACCGTACAGGTGTTCAACACGGTGAATGATGATGTGCTGCTGATCAAAGTGCCGCGCAGCGGCAACGAAAGCGCGTCGATGTACCGCATCAATGCAGACCAATCACAGATCGTAGGTGAAGCACAGGTCAATATCGTACAATTGGCCGGCAACGGCGAGCGCGCACACTTCACCTGGGCCACGCAGGTAGGCAACAAAGTCTATGCCCCGTACATGAGCATCAAAGGCGTTTCGCCCGATGTGTTCGGCACTTCCTTCCCCGACAGCAGCTGGGTTGCGGTATTTTCTTACCCCGACCTGAAACTGGAAAAAGTGATCCGCGACAACCGCACCGGTTCTATCGGCGCGTACTTCAACAATGGTCTCACACAAATCGAAAACGGTGATGCGTATGCCTTCTCCCCGGCTTCCGCTACCCTGTCCGGCAAAGCGAACGGCACCAAGCCTTCTGCTATTATCCGCATCAAAAGCGGCACGACCGAGTTTGACCAGAGCTACTTCTTCAACGTACAGGAAAAATCGGGCGGTCACCACATCTATCGTTCTACTTACTTCGGCAATGGTAAATTCCTGCTGCAGATGTATGGTGATGCTAACGCACTCACCGGCATGAACAAGCTGGCGATTGCAGACGTGAATGCACAAACCTTTACCTGGGTGACCGGTGCACCTGCCGATGTAGCCCTGTCTGCCACATCCCGCAACACCATCACTTCAGACGATAAGCAAACCGTATACATCGGCCTGAACAGCACGGCCGAAGGCAGCTATGTATACTCTGTTGATGTGAACACGGCTAAGGCAACACGCGGCCTGAAAGTAGAAGGCGGCAAGATCACAGCCATCTGCAAACTGACTTATTAATCCATTCTCAGCAACGGGTCGGCCATGATGTTCCGGCCCGTTTTTTTACCAGACGAGTTCCCCCGCACATGAGTAACAAAGCAGGAAAGCAAAAGAAGAAACACAACAGGAGCCTATTCTACAGGATCATGGCCTGGCTGCATCTGTGGCTGGGACTGGTCACCGGCCTCATCATGATCATTGTCTGCCTGACGGCCTGTATCTGGATCTTCAACGAAGAGATCACCGGCCTTATACTGCCCCAGACAAAGATCGAAAAACAAGACCGGCCGGTGCTGCCGCCTTCCGCCATGCGGCAGATTGCCGATTCGCTGTACCCGGGCAAGAAGATGTCCTATGCTTCCTACCGGCAGAGACGTGCCGCACATATCGGCATCGGCGAAGGCCGCAGGTCCAACGTCACGGTCCGGGTAAACCCCTACACCGGCCAGGTGGTGCATGTGGAAGAACGTAAAGAAGGCAACCCTGATTTTTTCCGCTTTATCCTGAACGGGCACCGCTTCCTGTGGATGCCGCCGAAAGTCGGCCGTGTGATCGTGAACTACAGCACCCTCATCTTCGTCGTGATCCTCATCTCCGGTATCGTGTTGTGGTGGCCGCGTAAATGGAATCCCAGCACCCGCAAACAGGCCTTTACGATCAAGAAAGGGTCTACTCCGAAACGCTTCAATTACGACCTGCACAATGTGCTGGGTTTTTACTCCCTGATCGCATTGGCCTGTATTGCGCTGACCGGCATGGTGTATGGTATCGAATGGTACAGCAAAAGCCTGTACTGGGCAACTTCAGGGGGCACAAAATTCCCGAAGAACAAACCGGCGAAATCAGACTCCCTGCAGGTCGGTAAATACTTTACACCGGAGCAGGCCATGGATTCGGCCTGGTCTGCTGTCGTGTCCAAACATCCGCATGCCCAGGGCTTCTACTACTCTTATGCCGACACGTCCAAACCAGCGTCTTCGATCAGCATTACGGTTTACCCTTCGGCCGGCAACTATTACGAGAACCGCGTATTTGCCTTTGACCAGCATACGCTGAAACCTTTACGGGGCAATAAGATTTATGCAGAAAAGTTCGAAAATGCCTCTGCCGGCAATAAGATCCGCCGCATGAACTACGACATCCATGTAGGCTCTATCCTGGGCCTGCCCGGCCGTATCCTGGCCTTTTTTGCGGCACTGATCGGTGCCAGCCTGCCTATTACCGGCTTTATCATCTGGCTGGGCAAAAAGAAGAAGGGAAAGAAGGAAAAGAAGAGCGCCATCCCGGCAGCAAAAGCAGTTCAAGCTGAGCCGGTTCGCGAAGGCGCAGAACTGTAAGCCTCAAAAGTAATTGGTTATCATTCCGGTGGTGTACAAACGTGTTTGTACACCACTTTTTTATAAGCCTGTGGTTGAGAAAACCCCGGAGTACAAGCCGGACTGCATTTTTTCAAAGCAGCGCGGAACCCTGCGGCAGCCCGATGCTGATGTTCCCGGGAAAACCCGCCTGGCTGAAGAAGGGTTTCCTGCATACTCAAATGGAAATAATCTTATAATAGTATGAAAAATAAATTTCGAAAATGTTTGATTATAAAGTAATAATGTGTGTTTTATATGTCTTTGCTGTGGCAAAAAGTAAGCGTTCATCGGCTAGTTTAGCGCCCTTATTTCAATTCATTTTGTCTTATGAAACAAAGATTTTTACTTTTTTCGCTGCTCCTGCTGCCTTTGATCAGCGGGGCACAACGCTATGCAGAGTTGCTCAACAACGAGTTTGACAATTGGGATGCTAATGGCTACACTCCCTCAGGCTGGGTTACCATTGAGTCGGTTTTTGGCAAAGACTACGGTATGGCAGACCAGGAAACGACAGACAAAGTAAACAGCAGTGCTTCTGCTACGCTCACGACCAATGATTTTGGCAGGGGACCGTTTTACTCTTTGCTTTCCTGCGGAACAGGGTACTACAGCACCAGTCCTTCGGGGGTAGTGCTCCAGGGTATACCTTATACAGACACACCGGCTGCACTATGGGTACTCTACAAGTCTGCACCCGAAGGAAAAGATACTTCGGGCCTGCTGATCAACATGTACCAAAACAGGACTGGTGTACAGGAGGGTATCCTGCAAAGGGCTTTTTATCTCAACCCGGCTGCCAGCTGGCGCTTGTTGAAAATAGACCTGAAAGCAAAGTACATCCGCAAAGAGACCCCGGACAGTATCGTCTTTACTTTTTATTCGAGCATTACGAAAATAGCCAACCGGAAGCTGGGTACAAAGCTGCAGGTTGACGGTGTCTATTTTAACGAGCCCACCCCTTTAAGCATCGGGGACGCCACCGCCGGGCAGACAGTATTTACCCTTTACCCCAATCCCTGTGCCGGTACAAAGCTGTGGCTGAATTCCGGGATAAAACTCAGCGGCTGCACTTTTGAGCTGCATGGATTTGACGGTGTACAAAAGAAAAGCGTCCGGCTGGTCAATGATGGGGCAAACGAGATCGGTACAGAGGGCCTGCTGCCCGGTGCTTATCTATGGATCGTCACCGACAGGCAGGGCAACATCGCCGGTAAAGGAAAATGCATCCTGCTCTGAGGTCAGGATAACCTGCGCAGGAAGAATGCCCCGGACACACCGGCCAGTGCAGAAGCAATCAGGATGGCTGTTTTGGCCTGCCCGATCAGGGTTTCATGGTCAAAAGCCAGGTCGGCGACAAACAGGGACATCGTGAAGCCGACTCCGGCCAGCAGGGATACGCCGGTAATATGTCGCCAGTTCGCCCCCACGGGCAGGGACGATAAGCGGAACCGGATCATGATCCAGGTAAACAACAGGATGCCGCAGAGCTTGCCGGCAAACAAGCCGAACAAGACACCCATGCTTACCGGGTTCTCCAAAGCAGTAAAAAGATTGCCGTTCAGTACAATGCCTGCATTGGCCAGTGCAAACAAAGGCATGATGCCAAACGTAACCAGGCCGTGCAGCTTGTGCTCTATTTTTTGCAGGGGCGTTTCTGCTGCCAGGGCCAGTTTTTTTATTTGTTCTATGGTATGGTGCTGCTCCGGGGTGGTCAGGGTTCCCCGCTGCGGCATAGCGCGCTCAAACTGTAGCGTATACGTTTTGAGGCAGGAGGCAAATTCGAGCTCATTGATTTTTGTCCTGGCGGGAATGGTAAAGGCAAGGAGCACGCCTGCTATAGTAGCATGCACGCCGGAGGCCAGGAAGCAAAGCCAGATCGCGATACCCGTGAGCAGGTACACAAGGGGATTGCGGATACCTGCTGCATTGGCCAGGCCCAGCAGGAGCAGCAAAGCGAATGCAATCATCAGCGGGGTAACGGCAATATGCGCGGTGTAAAAAAAAGCGATCACCAGTATGGCGCCCAGGTCGTCTGCCACGGCGAGTGCCGATAAGAATACCTTTACGGAAGCCGGTATGTGTTTGCCCGACAGCGACAGTATGCCCAGGGCAAAAGCAATGTCTGTAGCCATAGGGATACCCCAGCCTGCTTCAGAGGCTTTGCCGGCATTAAAAGCCAGGTAGATCAAAGCGGGGACCAGCATGCCGCCCAAAGCTGCCATCATAGGGAGTGTGGCTTTTTTGACGGTAGACAGCTCCCCGGCCATAAATTCCCGTTTCAGCTCCAGGCCGATCACAAAGAAAAACACGGCCATCAGCCCGTCATTGATCCATACATGTAAAGGCTCTTCAAGACGGTGGCCTGCAAACCCTACGGAAAAACGGGTTTCCCAGAGCGCATGGTAAGAAGCCGCCCAGGGCGAGTTGGCCCAGAACAGGGCAAGCAGCACACTGATAAACAGTACGATTCCGCCGGTATATTCTTTCTGTAGCAAAGTACGGACCGGCTTCAACAGCAGATCGATCGGAGATGGGGCCATTGATATTGCATTGCAGTATGCCAAAGGATACTGCCGGTTGGATTGGTGATGCTGCAAGATACGCCAATTTCCCCGGAAGCTTTCTATTCGAAAGCTTCCGAAGTTGTGCCTGCGTCAGATACGTAGGATAATTGGTATACGTCTTCCCGGCGGTCTTTCAGGTTGCGTACGCTGCCGTGAGCATGCAGTTCGTGCAGCAGGCCCAGGTCCAGGTCTGAGATCAGCACCATTTCCGTATTGGGCGTGGCCTCGCTTTTGACACCGTTGGAGGGAAACGCAAAGTCGCAGGGAGTGAACACGGCCGACTGGGCATACTGGATATCCAGGTTTTCCACCTTCGGCAGGTTGCCCACACTGCCCGCAATGGCCACATAGCACTCGTTTTCTATGGCCCTGGCCTGGGCACAGTGGCGGACCCGCATATAGGCGTTCTGTGTATCGGTAAGGAAGGGTACAAAGAGTATCTGCATCCTTTCCTGGGCCAGCAGGCGGGACAATTCGGGGAATTCCACATCGTAGCAGACCAGGATGCCGATCCTGCCGGCATCGGTATCGTAAGTACGTACCCGCTTGCCACCGTTCATACCCCAATAGCTGTGTTCGTCCGGGGTGACGTGGATCTTTTCATATTGCTCTACACGGCCGTTCCGGTGGCAGAGGTAACCGATATTGTACAGCCGGCCGTTTACAATACTGGGCATGCTGCCGGTGATGATATTGACATTGTATTTGATGGCCAGCTGCACGAACCGGTCTTTGATCTCCGGGGTAAATTGCGCCAGCGCCCTCATAGCATCTGCTTCATTCATATGGTTAAACTGCGCCAGCAAAGGACCGTTGAACAATTCGGGGAACAGCGCAAAATCACATTTGTAGCCGGATACCGCATCCACAAAGAATTCAATGTTGTCGAACAGGCCCTGTACATCACCATACAGCCTCATCTGCCATTGCACCAGGCCCAGCCGCACATTGCTGGTCGGGGTGTAGGATTGCTTTTTGCGTGCAGAGTAGTAGATATTGTCCCACTCCAGCAGGACTCCGATCTCCTCGCTTTCCACGTCGTTGGGCATATAGCCTTTTAAGATCTTCATGACGTGGAAATCATTGGACAGCTGGAAGCTCAGTACCGGGTCGTAGATCTCTTTGCTTTTTACTTTGCGGATATACTCCCTGGGAGACAGGGTCGCCGAAAATTCGTGGTACAAAGGAATGCGGCCGCCGAATACGATAGCGCGCAGGTTCATCAGTTCGCACAGTTCTTTACGGGCGTCATACAGCCTTCTGCCGAGACGCAGGCCCCGGTAGTCCGGGTGGATGAACACTTCGATGCCATACAGCACATCGCCCTTTACGGTATGTGTATTGAATGTATAGTTGCCGGTAACCTCCTGGTAGGTATGGGCTTCTTCAAAGCGGTCAAAGTCTACGATGATGGACAGGGCGCAACCTACCACCACGCCATCGGCTTTGATCACGATCTGCCCTTCGCCGAAGCGGTGGATCAGTTTGCTGATCGCCGTCAGGCTCCAGAATCCGCCCTGCCAGTCGGGGTAGGCCGCCCTCATTGCTTCCATCAGTTGCTCATAGTCTTTCACGGATAGTTTCTCCACTTTTAATTCCTGGATGTTCATATACTTTTTTTAAGAAGTTAACAGGTGCAATAAATTTCTTTCCGGCCATTTTACAGCAGGGGTGCACAACGCGGGTACAAACAGGAATGTAAAGGGCTATAGCAATTTTTCAGGTCTATAGCGTCATCATTGATGGCCCCGCTCACTGCGATAAGGCAGCCGGGAACGGGCCGGAAGAAGAATGAAGGAAGGATCGGCGGCTGTTGCCGCTTGTTGAAAACAGATCCTGTTCGCTGCAAAATTAAAGCGGCTGTACCGTTTATTTTACCCTGCCCCTGAAGAGATCATCGAAATTTAACAATATGATGCCGGGGTAAACTGTATAAAATCCACTAGTTTTGGCCCCGCTTAAGATACCTATGTTCCGGCAATTCCTATATTTTTTGAGCCTTTTGGTTTTACTTACAGTTCAGGCTGGAAAGGAAACCGCTGCTGCATCAGGAGATCGGTATGCCCTGGGTCTGCCTGAGCGCTTACAGCCGCATGAGTCTGCACCGGAAGGTTTTTTTGAGCAGCATCATCCCGGGTATGAGGGACGCGTGCTGGCCGTGCATGCAAAGAAGAAAGCCCGTTTCCGCGCGCCCGATACCAGTGAAAGAAGCCAGGGTCGTTTTGCCGAATTGCAAAGCACCACGCATTTCCGGCTCATCATGGCAGTCAACAGTCATTATTACAAGGCAAATTTTTCCTCTCAGCAATATTGCTTCCTGTTCCGGCTCACTCCGTTCTGAGCGCCGGCTTGCGCCTGCAGTACCGGCAGGCCTGTTTTTTTCACAGTCACATCTGTAAGGTCCGGGCGATCTGACCCGGCATCCTGCTTCGTTCCGCGCATCAACATAGCGGGGCCGCAGCGTTTTTTTTCATTTTAAACAAGAGCAATATTTATGTGCTATAAAGGACACTTTGCTGTCATCCTTTCCCTTTCCCTTTTCCTTTCCGCCTGCAGCAACGGCGATCAGAAAAAGAAAAAGACCATTGCCGAAGTCCCCGTGCTGGAACTCACCTATACAGATACCTCGCTGTCGCACAACTATGTGGCCGATATACAGTCGCTTGCCAATGTGGAGCTCAGGGCAAGGGTACAGGGCTTTATGGAAAAAATACTGATCGATGAGGGGCAGTTTGTTCAAAAAGGGCAGATCCTCTTCCGGATCAGCCCCAAAGACTATGCGGTGAGTTTAAATAAAGCCAAAGCAGCTGTGGCCGGCGCGGAAGCCGACTACAATATTGCCCGCCTGGAGCAGGAGCGTATAGCAACAATGGTGGAGCGGAAAGTGATCGCCCCTTCGGAACAGGAATTGGGAAAGGCCAAAGTCGCAGCAGCCAAAGCGGCCCTTTCAGCGGCTATTGCCAATGAAGAAGAAGCCCGGAATAAATTGTCTTATACGGAAGTGCGGGCGCCTTTTGACGGTGTTGTAGACCGCATACCGATGAAGGTGGGCAGCCTGATCTCTGAAGGTACCCTGCTGACCTCGCTGTCGGACAATACTTCTATCTATGCCTACTTCAGCGTATCCGAAAACGAATACCTGCAGCATCTGAAAAAAGCGGAAGGCGGCAGGCTGAGCCAGGAGCGTAAGGCCTGCCTGATACTGGCCGACGGCACCCCATATGAATGCGAGGGCGTGATCGAAACCCAGGAGGGCGAATTCAATGCCGGCACCGGGTCCATCAATTTCAGGGCCAAATTTCCGAATCCCAAGCACCTGCTCAAACACGGTGCCTCGGGCAAGGTGCACCTCACCAGCGATATAGACCACGCCGTGCTCGTGCCGCAAAAATCAGTGTTCGAGATACAGGACAAAAGCTATGTATTCCTGCTGGACGAACACAATAAGGTATCCATGCACAGCTTTGTTCCGCGTGCCCGGATAGAGCAATACTATATTGTAAAGTCCGGCCTTTCGGCCGGAGACCGCATCGTATACGAGGGCATCCAGAACATCAGGGATGGTGTAGAAGTCAAACCCCTTCCGGTACGTGCTGCTCAGCATCATGTGGCGGTACAACGCTAAACCCTATTCCTGCAGGCACCCTGTGCCTGGAAAAAATAACTGAACACAACAATGGTTGAAACATTTATAAAGAGACCCGTATTGTCTCTGGTGATCTCTTTGATCATTACCCTGCTGGGTGTACTGGCCCTGGTCGGCCTGCCGGTTACCCAATTTCCTGATATCGTCCCGCCGTCTGTAGTGGTGACCGCCAACTACAACGGAGCCAATGCCGAGGTCTGTGCGAAAGCAGTGGCCACTCCGCTGGAGCGTGCCATCAACGGTGTGCCGGGCATGACCTATATGAACTCCGTGAGCAGCAATAACGGGGTGACCATCATACAGGTCTTTTTTAAAGTCGGCAGCGACCCCGACCTGGCAGCCGTGAACGTGCAAAACCGCGTGGTGACCGTGCTGGACGAATTGCCCGAAGAGGTGATCAAAGCGGGCGTTACCACTGAAAAAGAAGTGAACAGCATGCTGCTGTACCTCAACGTGTTCAGCAAGGATAAGGAAATGAACGAAGAGTTCATTTACAACTTTGCCGACATCAACGTATTGCAGGAGCTGAAAAGGATCGATGGTGTGGGTTTTGTGGAGATCATGGGCGCGCGGGATTATTCCATGCGTATCTGGCTGAAGCCGGACCGTATGATGTCGTACAATATTTCCCCCGAAGAAGTGATTGAACGGCTGCGGGCGCAGAACATCGAAGCGGCGCCCGGTGTGGCCGGTGAAAACTCCGGCAGGAGCAAGGCGGTCAAACAATACGTCCTGAAATACACCGGTAAGTTCAATTCCGTAGACGACTACAGGAACCTCGTGCTGCGCGCCAGCGACGAAGGCGGGCTGGTACGGGTCAAAGACATTGCGGATGTGGAGTTCGGAACGGTAAGCTATGACATGGTGTCCAAGACAGGAGGGCGGCCCTCGGCCTCTATTATGATCAAGCAGCGGCCGGGCTCCAATGCGCAGGAGGTCATCGAAAACATCAAGGCTAAAATGCAGGAGCTGAAAGAAACGTCTTTCCCCCCGGGCATGGACTTTAACTATGCCTACGATGTTTCCCGCTTCCTGGACGAAAGCATCAGCGAAGTGATGCGCACTTTGTTTGAAGCCTTCCTGCTGGTCTTTATCATCGTCTTCCTGTTCTTGCAGGATTTCCGTTCCACGCTGATCCCGGCGCTGGCCGTACCGGTGGCGCTGGTCGGCACTATGGCCTTCCTGCAGCTGCTGGGCTTCTCCATCAACATGCTGACCCTGTTTGCGCTGGTGCTGGCCATCGGTATCGTGGTCGACAATGCCATCGTAGTGGTGGAAGCCGTGCATGTCAAAATGGAGGAAGAACAGCTGCCGGCGCGGGAAGCGACCATTGCGGCCATGAAGGAGATCAGCGGGGCCATCATCGCGATTACCCTGGTGATGTCTGCGGTATTTGTGCCCGTGGCCTTCCTGTCCGGCCCGGTCGGTGTGTTCTACCGGCAGTTTTCGCTCACGCTGGCCATTGCGATCGTCATCTCCGGTATCAATGCCCTGACCCTGACCCCGGCCTTATGCGCCCTGATGCTGAAAGCGCCGGCCCACGGGAAAAAAGGCTTTTTCGGTAAAATATTTACCGTATTCAACAAAGGATACGATAAGACAGAAAGCAGGTTCGGTGCCCTGATCAACCGTTTTGGAAAAAGAAAATCAGTCACCATAGGCATACTGCTGTTTTTCTGCTTGGGTACCTGGGGTGCAGCCAAAATACTGCCTTCAGGCTTTATCCCTGCGGAGGACCAGGGTATGATCTATGTGAATGTGACGACACCTGCAGGCTCTACAGTGGAGCGCACGGAACAGGTGCTGGACGAAGTCAGTGCCGTGACGGCCAAAATGGGGCAGGTGGATAATATCAGCACCCTGGCGGGTTATAGCCTGATGAGCGAGATCTCCGGTGCATCCTACGGCATGGCTATGATCAACCTGAAGCCCTGGGGCGAACGCAAGGAATCCATCGAAGAGCTGATGGCGCAGCTGAAGCAGAAAACAGCACATATATCGGACGCCTCCATTGAGTTCTTCCTGCCGCCTACAGTGCCGGGCTTCGGTAATGCGGGCGGATTTGAACTGCGCCTGTTGCAGAAAAATAAAAATACAGACCAGGAGCAGGCCGCGAAAGTGACCGGCGACTTTGTGAAGGCCCTCCGGGAAAACGAAACGCTCAGCGGCGCCTATACCGGTTTTGATCCCAGTTTCCCGCAATACATGATCCATATAGACCAGGATATGGCTGCACAAAAGGGAATTACGGCAGACCAGGCCATGAGCACCCTGCAGGCCCTGGTCGGCAGCTACTATGCCACCAATTTTATCCGCTTCGGGCAGATGTACAAAGTGATGCTGCAGGCCTCGCCGGAGTACCGGGAGAAGCCGGAAGATATCCTGAGGCTGAAGGTAAAAAATGACAAAGGCGAAATGGTGCCTTTCTCCACCTTTATCCGCATGGAGCGCGTCTATGGTCCCGAACAGATCAACCGCTACAATATGTATCCTTCCGCAATGATCACCGGAGACGCGGCCCAGGGCTTCAGCAGTTCCCAGGCCATTGCCGCAGTAGAGTCCGTTGCTCAGAAAAACCTGCCCAAAGGCTATGCTATAGAATGGTCCGGCATTACCCGCGAACAGATCCTGTCCGGCAACCAGGCCGTATACATCTTCATCGTGTGCCTGGTATTTGTGTACCTGCTGCTGGCGGCGCAGTACGAAAGTTTCCTGCTGCCGCTGCCGGTGCTGCTTTCGCTGCCGGCCGGTATCTTCGGCGCTTTCCTTTCCCTGAAACTGGCGGGCCTGGAAAATAATATTTATGCCCAGGTAGCGCTGGTGATGCTTATCGGGCTTTTGGGCAAGAATGCCATCCTCGTGATCGAGTTTGCAGAATTGAAACGCAAAGAAGGCGCCTCCGTATTTGAGGCTGCCAGGGCCGGTGCAGTATCCCGCCTGCGGCCGATCCTGATGACCTCTTTCGCCTTTGTGGCGGGTCTTATCCCCCTTTGTATCGCCAGTGGCGCCGGGGCTATGGGCAACCGTTCTATCGGTACGGCGGCAGCAGGAGGTATGCTGTTCGGTACGGTCTTTGGCCTGCTGATCATCCCCGGCCTGTATATTCTTTTTGCCGGAGCCGGGAAGAAAAAAACAACACAAGCGGCACCCTTGCCTTAATATCATCAATGCAGTATTTATGAAAAAATCAATCAGCGCTTCCTGTATCGTTTATCCCGCCCTGTTGCTGGTGCTGGCAAGCGGCTGCCGGTCAATGCGCAGTACAGCTCTCGAGCAGCCGCTTCCCGTTCCTTCAGGCTTCCCGGAGCACAGCATAAAGCAGGAGAGCAAATCCGCCTCCTGGAAGGATTTTTACCTCGATAAAGACCTGGCCCTGCTGGTCGAGACCGCTTTGAGCCATAACCAGGATATCCGGATGGGCCTGCAGCGTATCCTCATCGCAGAAGCGCAATCCATCAGGGCCAGGGCCGCCAGGCTGCCTACCCTGAGTGCTGCGGCCTCAGCTGCTGCAGACAAGTATGGCGATTATACCATGACCGGGGTGGGTAACTATGATACCAACCTGTCGCAGAACATAGACGAAGACCAGAAGGTGACGAATCCCGCACTGGACTTTTTCCTGGGCCTGCGCAGCAGCTGGGAACTGGACATCTGGGGTAAGATCAAAGCACAGCGCAAGTCGGCCAAAGCAAATTACCTGGCCGGGGTGGAGGCCCAGCGCTGGTTTCGTACACAAGTGGTGGCACAGGTGGCTGAGCGCTATTATGAACTGATGGCCCTGGACAACCAGCTGGAGATTATCAGTCAGAATATTGCACTGCAGCAAAAAGCCGTGGACATAGCGGAAGTACAGATGGCGGGAGGCCGTACGACAATACTCGCCATAAAGCAGTTCCAGGCACAGGTACTGCATTCCGAAAGCATTGCTGCGGAAACACGGCAGCAGATCCGGGCCACGGAAAATGAACTGAATGTGCTGCTGGGGCGTTTCCCGCAGGACATCCCGCGCAGGGGCAATATCCTGGCGTATACACCTTCAGCCTATTTCCGGTTTGGCGATCCGGCCTCAGTATTGGCCGGCAGGGCCGATATCCGGCAGGCGGAGCTGGAGTTGGCGGCCTCGAAGGCGGATGTTACAGCGGCCCGGAAAGCATTTTTCCCTTCCCTGACGTTGAATGCCTATGCCGGCTACAATGCCTTTAAAGCACCTTTGCTGTTTTCGCCGCGCTCCCTGGCTTCCGGTATCCTCGGAGGGCTTACAGGCCCGGTGTTCAACCAGAAGGAACTGAAGACAAGATTCGCAATAGCCGACGCCAGCCAGCAGACAGCCTTCTTCAATTACCAGAAAAAGGTGATCCAGGGCTATACGGAGATCCACACGCAGATGCAGAGCATAGACCAGTTCCGGGAGGCCTATACAAGCAAAGAGGAGGAAGTGACGACCTTAAACGATGCCATGGGCTCGGCCAATGAATTGTATGTGGGGGGCTACATCAACTACCTGGAAGTGGTCACCGTGCAACGGAACATCCTGGAGGCCCAGATGGAACAGGTAAGGCTGAAACACAAATTAATTGATGCCAACATCGGCCTGTACCGGGCTTTGGGAGGAGGGTAGCATCGTGGCAGGGCAGCCGGGCACAGAAAGAAAATAGCCGTACAGAAAAAATTCAACAATTTTTATTTTTTCTGTATTATTGGGTCATGCAATTCTGGACACAACTTTTCAACCTCCATGTCGGTGAAGACGACCGGGGCAGGACCCTCGAAAATGTAAAAGCCAATATCTCTTTTTCCGGAGCCAATCTCTGGGTGCTGGCCTGTGCGATCATTGTGGCCTCGGTAGGGCTCAATGTCAATTCTACCGCGGTCATTATCGGCGCCATGCTGATCTCCCCGCTGATGGGGCCTATTGTTGCGTCGGGTTTTGCATTGGCTATCTATGATTTTGCTTTACTGAGGCGGGCGCTGAAAAACCTGCTCATCGCCACGCTGGCCAGCCTGCTGGTATCCTTCATTTACTTTTACATCAGTCCCTTCAAGGATGTGCAGTCAGAGCTCCTGGCCAGGACTTCCCCCAACATCTATGACATCCTTATTGCCTTTTTCGGTGGCCTGGTGGGTGTGATTTCCATCACCCGGGTAGAGAAGGGAAACCCCATACCGGGCGTAGCGATCGCAACGGCCCTGATGCCCCCGCTCTGCACCGCCGGGTATGGCCTGGCTACGGGCCATCTCAGTTTTTTCCTTGGCGCTTTTTTCCTGTATTGTATCAACTGTGTCTTTATCTGCATCGCCACCTTCGTGATCATAAAATACCTGAAATACCCGAGCAAGGAACAGGTAGATGAACGGCACCAGAAACAGGTCAAATATGGCATCACGATCATCATGATCCTGATGATCGTGCCCAGTATTTACTTTGCCTACTCCCTGTACCGGCAGCAGGCATTTACCCAGGCCGCCAACGACTTTGTGCAAAAGGAACTGGTAGACCAGGGTAATGTGATCGTATACAAAGAAACCCTGTTCCGGCAGAACCCCCGCATCATTCGCCTGGGTTTCCTGACCCGTCATTGCAGCCGGGAAGAACTGGATACCTTAAACAACAGGCTGCCCCGCTACGGGCTGGCGAACACCCGCATAGAAGTGATGCAGGATGCCGCAGACAATGTACAGGCGCTGAAGAACAGCCTGCTCAATGAAATGAAAAGCAAAACGGTCGTTCATGACCAGGAGCAGGCACGGATCAGGCAGCTTGAAACGCAACTGAAGACAGGAAATTACGACAACCGGAAAATTACAGGCGAAGTTCAGGCCTTGTTTGCCGGTATCCGAACCGTTTCTATTGCCGACCACTATTACTATTCGGGCAAAGACAGCAGCATAAAGATTCCCGTGCTGGTGTATGAAGCAGACAAGCCCCTGACGGCCAAAGAACAGCAGCAATTCAGCAACTGGCTGAAGCAGCGCCTGGTATGCGATACCCTGCTGGTCATCAGGTACTGAGCTTTTTTACCGGCCGCTTCCCTGCCGGCACATTGCCTTTCCGCTGATGTCCCTCAACGAAGAGCCCGTAATTTTTACGGGCTCTTTTCGTACAACGCCATTGGTTTTCCCCTGCAACATCGTGATGATACAGAGCCGGTGCCGGTGCTGCGTTGCCACGCAGCGGCAACCGTTTATGCAGCGGGATGGGGCTTTACCGGTACAGGTAGCTGTACGGAAGTACAGGCCAGCAGCAGTGTTACTATGGTCAGCGGAGTACCGGACTGGCAAGCCGGTGCCTCCGGCTACCCGGACTTTGTAAACATGTGTATTCCTACTTCGTATCGCCTTACCCTTACAAACACCGGTATGGGACAGCCGGCGCAGCCATCCTGTACAGCAGATATGGGTAGGCAGATAGAATATCGCTGTCAGCCTGTCGTAATGTCTTCATTTTTTTATACGATTTTTTATGAATAGCATATATGTTATATCTATAGAAGTTATATTTAGATATTGTTCTACTAATGGCATTATATTTGTTGTAAACAGGGTACCGGCTGCCTGATACCAGTGCTCCGAATCTCGCCCTTAGCCGCTGCTCAACAGGGAGCGTATGAACGGCGGCGATCTTTTATTCTTTAAATAACAGAATGATTAATATATGAGAAGTGCTTTCCTGTTGTCTTTATGTACACTAATTGGTTTGCAGGCTCCTGCGCAGTTGCGCGTTGTGGAGCTGAACAAGTTGTACCACCAGTTTAACAATGGCGCCGAGCTTCCCGCTGAACGGAATTTTATGGTCAATACACCGATCGATCCCCGGATCACTATGGTGGCCATGCAGGTAAACAACAAAAGTTTCCGGCACGGAAGCTACCTGTTCGAATCGGTATGGGAAAAAGGAGCGCAGCAGGCATCGGTGGCCCAGCTGATCAGCCATTATAAGCTCAGGCAAAATGCATCTTACAGTTTCCGCTTTCTATACTACAGGGATATTACCGCTGCCGAACGCAGGCAGATGGAGGAATGGCTCACCCAGACCTGCTACGCTTCCCTGCAGGCCAGTATCAGTGAAAAACGCTCCAATTATAAACTGCAAAGCAGCCCGCACGCGATATACCGCCTGTTGAACTATACGCTCCGGGAGGGTTTGGCGCACTACCGCCAACGCAAACAGTTCCAGGGTGGCAATGAGTTTTCAGAACTGGTGCAATTGCAGATCAAAAGCACGGTAAAGCAAAAGGTAGATGCCGGCCTGGATGGTGTAACGAATATCGGGAACCTGAAAGAGCAGATTGCTGCCGAGGTCAGGATGATCGTCAACACCTACGACTATATTATCGAAGAAGAATTCGAGGTGTTGGACTATGCTACAGAGAAACTCAACAGCGCCCTGGCCCTGAACATCGGGTACGGGGGTATATACAGGAGCGGCGACATCAACAATCTCAGCTACTTTGACGCGCCCTATGCCGGTGTCAGCTTTTCTTTTGGGAACCGGATCTTCAGCAGCAATTTCTGGAACAATACCTCCCTGAGTGCCGGGGTTTTCCTGAAGAACTTTAAACCTTCACCCACCACGGAAGTATCCGGACCCCTGGTGAACCTGCCCCTGTATGCCGCATTCGGGTACCGGGTGTTCAATTACTTCAAGATCAATGCCGGCGCCGCTGTGATGGAAGAGCGCCTGAATGGCAACAAGCGGATTGAGGTACAGCCTTTCGTGGGCCTGAGCCTGGAAATGTATTTGTGGATGGGCTTTAACAAAAGGAGATAAGATGAAGCAACTGTTTCTTAAATCCATGCTCCTGCTCTCGCTGGCCTTGCTGCCTGTGCAAAGCTACAGCCAGGGCCTGCAGCGGTATACCAACAGCCTGTTTGCCGAATATGGCCTGCTGCGTTACAACAATGATGGGAACGAATGGTTGGGCGAAAACAGCAATTTGCTGAGTCTGGGCCTGGGGTATCATAGAAACATAAGCGGCTTCCTGGCATTGGGTTTCAAAGCAAAGCATTACGAAATAAGCGGACCGGCTCCGTATACCTACAATTCGAATACCATACAACTGCAGTTCAGGCTGCAGCGGCCCCGGATCAGCCGCACATTCAGGCTCAGGCGCTTCAATCCCTACCTCGAAGCAGGCTTTGGACATGCCGCAGAATATGTTAACCGGGATGCCGGTCAATCCACGGCCGTATATGCCTATGCATCCCTGGCGGCCGGTGCAGACTACAACTTCAGCGACCATTGGTCCCTGGGCCTGCAAGGGGAATATCGCCTGTCGGGCAAAGACGCCGCAAGCGTATCCGACGACCCGGGGCAGGCCTTAAACCCTTTCAACACCCTTTCCGCACGCCTGAATTTTTACTTCGGCCGCAACAGGCATCGCCCTGCAGTGCCGCGGATCTATACCCGCCCGGGAACAGTAGCGCCTGCAGACAGTATGGGCCGCAGACGCCTTGATATAAGCCCGGTGTCCCGGGAGCTGCAGGCGGCTGCTCCTGACCCTCTGCCCGCTGTACCTGCATTGCCGCAGGCAGGCACAGTGGCCATCAGGGATACGGTACTGGTGCGGATCGTGCATGCCGATGCGGGAAATAAGAATGCCCATCCGGCAGGCATGCCGGAACCCGGACCGGTGTTGCCGCGTACAGATACATTGGCGGTCGGCGATGCAGCAATACGGCCTCAGCAAAATCTTATAGTAAGTCCTGATACTATGGCCGGGATAAAGCAAGTAACGACAAGAACAGATTCTGCCCTGACGATCCTGAAGCAGGAGCCGGTATTCAAAAAGGATAGCAACGAAGTGATCGCAAAGATACCGGCACCCGTGCAGGGAAGCGATACCGCATTTCCGCAGCAAAGCGACACCGGGGAAAAGAAAGATACCCTATTATCCGCTGACACCGGCATCCTGCCCCAACCCGATACCGCAACAATCCTGCCCGGCAGCAGCCCTGCCCGGGTAAAACAGGATACCGTGTGGAGGACGATACGGGATACGGTAAGCCTATACAGGCGGGATACCATTACCGTGTTCGCGAGAGACACGATAACACAACTGAAACGGGATATAGTGGTCGAGCAGGCCAATGGTCTTTTGCAACAGCAGCATACACAGGAGTTAAAAAGCACTTCCGAAGAGACCGGCGATGCAGGCACTGCCCACCATAAGGAACAGGATAAACAAGAGCCTGCAAACGCTGCTCAGCTCCGGACAGGTCAGGATAGCTCCCCGCAGCAAACCACAGCGCCTGATCAGCAACTGCAACAGCGCCTGAAGCAGCTGGAGTCGGACAATGCGGAACTGCAAACCAGATTGCAGGAATCGGA